>NZ_JBFTPJ010000755.1:0-2959 GCF_056398445.1 Variovorax sp. 01T439_2 | reverse complement strand
GGCTCGCCCCCGGCGGCAGCGTGCGCAAGGTCGACGTGACCGACGCCTACACGAAGCGCATCGTCGGCGACATCCAGCTGGCCCGTCCGCTGAAGATCGTGGTCGATTCGGGCAACGGCATTGCGGGCGCTTCGGCACCGGCCATCTTCCGCRCCATCGGCTGCGAAGTGACGGAGCTCTTCAGCGAGGTCGACGGCAACTTTCCCAACCACCACCCCGATCCGAGCAAGCCCGAGAACCTCAAGGACCTGATGGCCGCGCTGGCCTCGGGCGACGCCGAACTGGGCCTGGCCTTCGACGGCGACGGCGACCGGCTGGGCATCGTCACCAAGGATGGCCAGAACATCTTCCCCGACCGCCAGATGCAGCTCTTTGCGCAGGACGTGCTCTCGCGCGTGCCGGGCGGCACCATCGTGTACGACGTGAAGTGCTCGCAGCGCCTGGCGCCGGCCATCGAGGCCGCGGGCGGCAAGCCGATGATCTTCAAGACCGGCCATTCGCTGATCAAGGCCAAGATGAAGGAAATCGATTCGCCGCTGGGCGGCGAGATGAGCGGCCACATCTTCTTCAAGGAGCGCTGGTTCGGCTTCGACGACGGCACCTACGCGGGCTGCCGCCTGCTCGAGATCCTGAGCAAGACGCCCAATGCGAGCGACACGCTCAACGCGCTGCCCACGAGCTTCTCGACACCCGAGCTCAACGTGAAGTGCGCCGAAGGCGAACCGCACGCGGTGGTCGACAAGCTCGTCGCGGGCGCGAGCTTCGCGGCCCCCGCGGTGGTCTCGACCATCGACGGCCTGCGCGTCGACTGGCCCGACGGCTTCGGGCTCATTCGCGCGTCCAACACCACGCCGGTGCTGGTGCTGCGCTTCGAAGGCCAGACCGATGCGGCCCTCAAGCGCATCGAGGCCGAGATGCTCGCGCTCCTCAAGACCGTGAAGGCCGACGCGACGCTGGCCGAAGCGTCGCACTGAGCACCGTGCGTTCGCTGCTGCTGCGCCTCTACGGCGCCTTCACCACCGCCGTGCAACCGCTGGTTCGCCGCAAGCTGCGGCGCAGGGCCGAGGCCGAGCCCGGCTACGGCGTGGCCGTGGAGGAGCGCTTCGGCCACTACGACGATGCAACCACCGGCGAGGGCCAGTGCTGGGTGCATGCAGTCTCGCTCGGTGAAACGCGCGCGGCCGCCATCCTGATCGCCGAACTGCGCAGGCAGTACCCGGGCATACCGATCCTGCTCACGCACGGCACCGCCACCGGCCGCGAAGAGGGCGCCAAGCTGCTTGAACCCGGCGACACGCAGGTCTGGCAGCCCTGGGACATGCCGGGCGCGGTGCAGCGCTTTCTCGACCGCTTCCAGCCGCGCATCGGCGTGCTGATGGAAACCGAGGTCTGGCCCGAGATGGCCGCCGCCTGCGCCGAGCGCCGCATCCCGCTGGTGCTGGCCAATGCGCGGCTCAACGAGAAATCGCTGGCCGCGGCCGAACGCCTCGGCTGGCTCGCGCGGCCCGCGTACTCGGCGCTGGCCGCCGTGTGGGCCCAGACCGAGGCCGACGCGCACCGGCTGGTGTCGCTGGGCGCCAAGGTGGCCGGCATCTACGGCAACCTCAAGTTCGACGCCTCGCCCGATGCGCGCCAGCTGGCCGCGGCCGCGACGCTGCGCGAGCGGCTGCCCAAGCCGATGGTGGTGCTCGCGAGTTCGCGCGACGGCGAGGAGCGCATGCTGCTCGACGTGCTCAGGCGCTTCGGCGCCACGGCGCCTGTGCCGCCCGAGCAGGGCGCCATCCGCTCCATTGCCAAGCGCGTGCACGACGTGCAGTGGATGATCGTGCCGCGCCATCCGCAGCGCTTCGACGAAGTGGCCGCGCTGATCGAGGCCGAAGGCTTTGCCGTGGCGCGCCGCAGCGCCGCGGGCGAGCCGTCGGACGCCGAGATCTGGCTCGGCGATTCGCTCGGCGAAATGGCGCTGTACTACGGCCTGGCCGACGTCGCGCTGCTCGGCGGAAGCTTCGAGCCGCTGGGCGGGCAGAACCTCATCGAGCCGGCCGCCTGCGGCTGCCCGGTGGTCATGGGGCCCTCGACCTTCAACTTTGCCGAAGCGGCGCAGCTTTCGCTGGCGGCCGGTGCCTCGCTGCGCGTCGAGAACATGGAGCAGGCGGTCACCGCGGCGCTCAAGCTGGTCGAGAACCCCGAGCGGCGCGCCGCCATGGCCGAGGCCGCGCTGGCTTTCTCGTCATCGAACCGCGGCGCCGCCGAACGCACGGCAGCGGCGGTGCTGGCCATTGCGCAGGCCGCCGATCCGGTGGCGACCGAAGCCGCGCCGCTCGAGGATGCGCGGGCGGAACCCACGCTCGAGTAGCTGCGGGTTGATTCCTCAGCGCACCGGCGGGTTCAGGATGACCGGCGGCGGCGGTGCCGAAGGCATCGTCGGTGCCGGCGGATTGAACGGCTGCACCGGCACCGGCGGCACCACGGGAATGGGCGGCGGCGTCACGGGCACCGAAGGCGCGGCCTGCGGCCGTTCGCCGGGCGCAGGCGTTGCCGCCGTGCTGCCGTTCTTTGCCAGTGTCGCGTTGATCGCGTTCATGTCGTCGACCGTCAGCGTGCCGTTGGCCTGGCGCAGCTTCAGGTTGCCCAGCAGCACGTTGTAGCGCGCCTGCGCGAGATCGCGCTTGGTCTGGTAGAGCTGGCTCTGCGAATTGAGCACGTCGATGTTGATGCGCACGCCCACCTGGTAGCCGAGCCGGTTGGCGTCGAGCGCGCTCTGGCTCGAAGCCTCGGCCGCCTCGAGCGCCTTGACCTGGCCCGCACCGGACACCAGCCCGAGGTAGGCCGCGCGCGTGGCCTGCGCGACGCTGCGGCGGGTGCCTTCGAGCACGCTGCGCGACTGGTCCTCGAGGGCCAGCGTTTCCTTGATGCGGTTCTCGGTGGCAAAGCCCGCGAAGAGCGGCAGGTTGAACAC
>NZ_JBFTPJ010000754.1:0-2963 GCF_056398445.1 Variovorax sp. 01T439_2 | reverse complement strand
CTCAAGACGCCCGCGGGCGACGAGGCCTTCAATCCCGAGGGGCTGATTCCGCGCGTGGTCGCGGCGCTGAAGTCGCGCTTTCCGGAGCTCGGCGTCATGACCGACGTGGCGCTCGACCCCTACACCAGCCACGGGCAGGACGGCCTGCTCGACGACACCGGCTACATCCTCAACGACGCCACCGTGGAAGTGTTGGTGAAGCAGGCGCTCACACAGTCCCAAGCCGGCGTGGACATTGTGGCGCCCAGCGACATGATGGATGGGCGCATTGGCGCGATCCGCACCGCGCTGGAAGCCCGCGGCGACATCCACACCCGCATCATGGCCTACAGCGCCAAGTACGCGAGCGCCTTCTACGGCCCGTTCCGCGATGCCGTGGGCTCGGCCGCGACGCTCGGCAAGAGCAACAAGAAGGTCTACCAGATGGACCCGGGCAACAGCGACGAGGCGCTGCGCGAAGTGGGCCTGGACATTGCCGAGGGCGCCGACATGGTGATGGTCAAGCCCGGCATGCCCTACCTGGACATCGTGYGCCGCGTGAAGGACGAATTTCGCGTACCCACCTTCGCCTACCAGGTGAGCGGCGAATACGCGATGCTCAAGGCCGCGGCCCAGAACGGCTGGCTCGACCACGATGCGGTGGTGCTCGAAAGCCTGCTCGCCTTCAAGCGCGCCGGCGCCGACGGCGTGCTCACCTACTTTGCGCTCGACGCCGCGCGGTTGCTGCAAAAACAATAGCGCATGCGCATCTTCGAAATCGACCCCTCGCGCGTGAGCGAGCACCCGGCGCTGGCTCCGCTCGCGCTGCCCGGGGCCTGCGCGGCGCAAGGCTATCTCTGGATTTCGCTCACGCGGGACGAATTCCGCGCCTCGCTGCCCGCGGTCCAGCAGATCCTGCAGTCGCTCTGCCAGGCGCAGCTGGTCGACCTGCATGTGGCGGACCTGCTCAACGACCAGCTGCCCTCGCACTACGACTACACCTCGCAATACGACGTGCTGGTGTTCCGGCGCCTTTCGAGCGGCCCTGGCCAGGCGGCGCTGGGCAATGGCAAGGGCACCACGGGCGGCGAGCCGCCCCTTCCCGCACCCTTGCGCCGCGGCCCTCCGGTGCTGCGCCGGGTCGACACCCGCCCCGTGGGTTTCGCGCTGTTCGACCGCGTGCTGCTGTCGGTGCACCCCGAGGACGGCGCGGTGCGCGACTTGTTTGCCGCCCGGCTGCTCGCCGCCGGCTCGCCGGACGACAAGGGCGCCCCCGCGCTCGACGTGCGCGCCACCTCGGCCCGCGTGCCGACCGGCACCGCCGACCTGATGCTGCGCGTCATCAACCAGATCGTCGACGGCTACCTGGACATGCGCCGCGAACTCACGCGCCAGCTCGACCATTGGCAGACCGAGCTGATCGATCCGCGCAGCCGCTTCACCAATTGGGGCGCGCTGATGGAAGCCCGGCAGTCGCTGCACCACCTGGACGAGATCTGCGAGGACCAGCGCGCGGCCATCCAGGACTGGATCGACTCGCTCGAGACGCTGCCCCCAGCCAAGGGCGAGGCGGAGCAGCGCGAGCGGGAACTGATCATGGTGCGAAGCCGCGACGTGCTCGAGCACATCGAGCGCGTGGTGCACCACGTGCGCCGGCTCGAACAGAACGCGGAGACCGCGGTGCAGATGCATTTCAGCGTGCAGGGCCACCGCGCCAACGACATCATGCGGGTGCTCACCGTGCTGACGGCCATCTTCCTGCCGCTCAACCTCATTGCCGGCATCTTCGGCATGAACTTCGAGTTCATTCCGCTGGTGCACAAGGCCGATGGCTTCTGGATCGCCATGACCGCGATGCTGGTGATCGCGCTGCTGCTGGTGCTGGTGTTCTGGCGCAAGCGCTACCTGGCGCGCACGCGCTGAAGCGCGCAACCCGCCTGAAAGCAAAAAGGCCACGCAAATGCGTGGCCTTTTTGCTTGCCCGCGAGGGGCAGCAGCGGTTTCGCCGGTCTTACTTGGCGACGGCGCCCGAGCCTTGCTGGGCCTGGACGCGTGCGTCCATCGGGTGGGGCATGGTCGAGACGACCTTGCTGTTGACGCGCGAGCCCGAGGTCACGTTCTGGTCGGGAGCGTAGGCGGTGCGAACGGCTTCGGCTTCGACCAGCGCACGGTCCTTCGACACGGCGACCGTTTCCGGGCCGCGCGAGCCGCGGGTCACGTTCTGGTTGGGGGCCGATGCGGCGCGCACGGCTTCGGCGTTGACTTCGTCGCGGCTCTTGGTCGAGACGGCGGTGTTCACGCCATCGTAGGTTTCGGCTTGGGCGCCGGTGGCGGCCAGCAGGGTCAGGGCAGCGGCGGCGAGGATGTGCGAGGTCTTCATGTCAATTCCTTGTGTTGGTTGGATGGTTCGTCCACCAGGCTCGCTCGTTCATTCGTTCGTGCTCACCTGTGCGGCGAGTTTCCAACTGAACGGCCGGTGTAAATCACGCGGAACAGAGACACGGTGTTTCCTCTATTGAAACAATGACGCGCCGGCGGCATGCACACGAACCGAGCGCGCACCGGCGCCTGCAAATGCCGGGGCTTCCCCGAAAATCGAAGCGGGCCGGCCGCGGAACGGAAACAATGGGCGCTTTGACATGGACAGTCTCGATCTGATCAGAACCTTCCGGGAAGTGGCCTCGCATGGCAGCTTCTCGCACGCGGCAAAGAAGCTCGACATGTCGAAGGCGACGGTCAGCAAGTACGTGGCGGAGCTCGAAACGCGCTTCGGCGTGCGCCTTCTCAACCGCTCCACGCGTTCCGTGAGCCTGACCGATGCCGGGCAGCTGCTGCTCGAGCGCAGCACCCCGGTGCTCGAAATGGTGGAGCTCACGCAGGCCGAGCTGCAGGAGCGCGCCAGGCAGCCCGGCGGCCGGCTGCGGATTTCGGCGCCGCATGGCATGGGCAACGGCGAGTTCCCGGGCCTTCTGGCCGACTTCATG
>NZ_JBFTPJ010000753.1:0-2967 GCF_056398445.1 Variovorax sp. 01T439_2 | reverse complement strand
GGCTCTCGGCCGTGCCGCTGCGGGTCATCGAGTTTGCCGAGCAGGTGTCGAAGATGGAGGCGACGAACACGTTGCGCGCGAGGAGGGCCTGGATCCAGGCATCGAAATCGGCATCGCGCAGGTCGCCCGTGAGCGCGCTGTCGCTGCCGAGCGTGCCGCGCACATCGCGCGCGAGAAAGTTTTCCGAAAGGCCGTCGGGCTCCTGGTAGAGCTTGCTGCTGTCGCGCAGGCGGGTGCCGTGGCCCGAGAAGTAGAGCAGCACGAAGTCGCCGCTTCTCGATTGCGCGAGCAGCCGGCCGAGCGCATCGTGGATGGCCTGCGATTCGGGCAGCACCGCGCCGCCCACGCCGTCGGCGAGCACGGTGATGTCGGATGGGGCAAAGCCCTGCTTCAGCAAGGCATCGCGCATCAGCATCACGTCGTTGCGCGGCGCCTGCAGCCACAGGGCCTGCGGCTGGTTGACGAGTTCGGAGACGCCGACGAGCAGGGCACGCTGGGTGGCGAAGGCGGCGTTGCCGAAGACCAGCAGCGCCAACGACAGCAGCAGCTGCAAGCCACGCGATCGCACCCAGGCAGGGCGCCCGATGGATACGCCGCTCGCCCCCACCCCTGCCCTCCCCCGGCGGGGGAGGGAGAAAGGCAGGCGCGTCGCGAACGTCATGGCCGCTCCGGAGCCGGTCCGGCCGACTCGACCAGCGGCGATGCCGCAAGCACCGCGCGGCCGCCGACCGGATCGGCCGCGCGCAGCCGCCAGACGCCGTTTGCATCCGGCCCACCGACCACCTCGGCCGGCATCGAGCGCAGCAGGCGGCCGGCCTCGTCGATGCGCACGCCGTCCTTCCAGCGCACGACCAGGTTGGCTTGCGTTGCAACGGGCGCGGCGGGCACCGCACGAAAGCGCACATCGTCCTGCTCCGCATCCCGGCTGCCGAGCAAACCGGTGTTCTGCACCACCGCGAACAGCGCCAGCACCGCGAACGCGGGACGCAGCCATCCGCCGGAACCGAACCAGTGCCGGATGCTGCCCCACCAGCCGCCTTCGGGCCGCGGCTGCGGCCGGGCGCGCGGCACGCTCGCCGGCGCCGATGCGCGGCTCGAAGCCGGCCGCAGGGCCGTGCCCAGCTGCGATGCGGCGGAGCGATAGAGCGCCTGGTAATCAACACGCGGATCCTGCGCAGCGAGCGGCGTACCGGACAGCACCGAGAACACGCCGCCCACGGTGCGCAGCGCAATGCGCCCGGGCTCGGGCGCGATGGCCAGCGGCGCCTGCGCGGCCCATTCGTCGTGCACCGCGCGGAGCGCGGCCAGCCGGGTGGCCGAGACTTCGCCGAGCACGCGCGCGCACAGCTGCGGACTCGGTTCGAGCGTGAGCATGTTCCAGGCCTGCACCAGGCCGAAGGCCGGCTCGAAGGGCTCGTCGTCGGGCTCGAGCAGCACGTCGAACGGCCCGGCCCAGTCGGCCTCGCCCGCGGCCATCCAGCCCTGCCACAGGTTGCCGTGGATGCAGCGGTCGAGCAGCACGCCGAGCAGCCGCCCTTCGTGCACCACGCTCACGAGGCGGCCCGGCGCCCAGCGCGCACTGAAGGCGCGCTGGGCGACAGCCTCGCGGCGCCGGGCCAATTCGGTGAGCGGAAGCACGAGATCGAGCACGGCACGCGGCGGCGCGGCCGCGGTGCCCTGCTGCGCGGCATGGGGTGCGGCACCGGGCATCGCGACGGCCGCCACGGCGGCTTCCTGGCCGGATGCGCCTGGTGCGCCCGGCATCGCAGGCGCGGTGCCCGCGGCCTGGAATGCGCTTCGGATCACGCTGAGCGGGGGCCAGAGGTCGGTGTTCATGGCGGTCTGTTCCTGAATGGCTATGTCTTCAGGCATAAGACGCTTCAGCACCGAGGATTTTGAAAACCTGCAGGATCGCCGCCATGTTGCCGGGCTCGATCGCAATGCCCAGGGTCTGCTGGATCCAGCCCCCAAGCCGGGTCTTGGCGTAGTCGGCGGTGAGGCCCTCGCGCTTGTGCACCAGGCCCAGCCGGCCCGCGCGGTAGTGGTAGGAGGCGATGGCATGGCGCGAGGCAATGCCCGAGAGGCCGCCCTCGGCCTCCTTGCCGAAGCCCTCGCACAGCAGGATGCGCTCGGGCTCGGGCAGCTCGGCGATGAAGGCGCGCGCGGCCAGCTGCACCGCGCCGGCGCTCAGGCCGTGCTCCGCGAGGCAGCCTTCGAGGTCTTCACCGGCGCCCAGCGCATCTTCGAGCTGCGCTTCGCTGACCTGCTCGCCGATCGAGAGCTTGCGCCGGAATGCGCTCGCGCGCGTGCAGTCGATCAGGTAGCGGCGGAAGTACGCGCACAGGGCAAAGGCGGTGGAGGGCGCGCTGTGTCCCGCGCGCTCGTCGGCCTCGTCGGGATCGGCATCGAGCCGCAGCACCTTCACGTAGATGAACTGCGCCACCAGCTCCTGCCGGCCTTCGCCCAGCACCTGCAGCTCGGGCGGATTGCAGGCCACGAGCGCATCGCCCACGATGCGGTACATGGTGCCCATGTCGCCCGGGGACAGCGTCTGCCGGCGCCGCCAGAGGCGGACGAGTTCGGTGCTTTCCGCGGACGAAAGGGTTTCTTGCATGGGTCAGCGGCCGCCGCCGGGCCGCCCCAAGGCGGGCCGCGCCTCCCCCTCGGGGGGTGGAGTTACAGGAGCGCAGCGAGTGAAAAGCCGGGGGACAGACATGACTCAGTCGTCCACGCACACGCCTTCGGTCGGCACCAGGCACTGCGGCAGGCCGGCGCCCGCCGGGCCGCCGCGCGTGCGGATGGCCGAGGACACCGCCGCCGTGGCCACGGCCAGGCCGCGCGGCAGCAAGATCCAGAGCTGGCCGCGCTCCTTCATGCGGCGCGCGTTGGTCGCGGCCTGCTGGCCGTTGCCGAAGAAATAGTCGGCCCGCACCGCGCCGCGGATCGCGCCGCCGGTGTCCTGCGCAA
>NZ_JBFTPJ010000752.1:0-2968 GCF_056398445.1 Variovorax sp. 01T439_2 | reverse complement strand
GAACCAGACCGTGTCCGTCGCCGAGGCCAAGAAGGCCATCGCGAATTACAGGAAGGCAATTGGCCAACCGGAGGGCCTCGCAGAGTTGATGGTCTTCTACTGCGAGCGCGGATCAGGCTTCAGCGTTGAAGTTGGCCTGCAGGACGAAGGCTTTTTCAACGCGTTGGTGCGAATGTTCGAGCAGGCGTTGAAGGCCATTTCGAAACTGCCGGATGAGCAGCGACCCTTGCTCATGGAACGACTGGAAGCCGTATGTCGCATCAGTCAGAACATCGGCTACGGCGTCGAGGATGCCATGAAGGACCTGCTTGTCGAATACGACATCTACGATTGACGACGATGTTCAGGGTTTGCTCATGGCCGGATCCGCCACTAGCGAGCGGGCGGCGTTGTCGCAACGGGCTTGCCGGTCAACTCTTCGATCTTTGATCTCGCCTGCCGTTCGATCGCTGCATTTTCCTCTGCCGACAGCTGCACTGATCGAGATGGGAGTTCGGTGGGCGGCCTTGAGCCCTGAGCGTTGATGGCAATCACTGCTACGACTGCGAGACCAGCGACAGCGGTCGCGACCCATCCAGGAACGCGGTGAGCACCGCGCCATTTTTCAGGATTAGCTTTTGCAAGATCATGCGCCCATACCCACGCGCTTCCGGAAATCAGCAGGCTCAGAAAACATAGAGGAATGCCGATCCAGATGACGCCGACGGCGGCCCACGGTGTCAGCACACCGCTGATCGCCAGGAGGCCAAGCCAAAGCACAGTCGGGGCTACACCCAAAAGAATCAGTATGTTSGCAACATTGCGTTTGCTGCCGGAGCTCATTTGATTCACCGAAGTCGTAGGGCTTGAATGTCCGCCATCCGCTGATCTTCGCTTGCGGGAACAATGACTGGCTCTGGTCGCATTCTGCCCACCGGCTGGCTCCACGCTCATGAGGAAAACCGGCCGACGAGGCGCGCACATGCAGCGCGAACCTGCTTCCGGTGAAGAGCCTCGAGCTCGCGCGCCTCGCGGTCGCACTGTTCTAGCCGGGCCGGCGCACATTGACTGCGGAGCTCGTGCGGCGGAAGGTGGTCCGCTTCACTCGCAACGGCGACGAACAACGTGAAGTCCGGGTCATGGTCAAGCCGTGACACTTCAAAGCTCAGCGCTGCCAATTGCCTGACGCCCTCAATAAAGGGTACCGTGTCATCCGCGAGGCCCCGAGCGGCGTCCACGACCGCTCTGCGCGCCGCCCCGAGTTGGCCGTCGTCAGCCGTGTTCACGTCACTCCTCTGTACATGTTCACTGTCCTTCGGCGCCACCCCTCGAAGGCCCGCAATTGGCCGATGACAGCTGTTGCATCCACGATTGCGCAGCCTTACCAGAATCGACCGACAAAGCTAACGGTCTTCTCAAACAGGCTATTCGGCAGCATGGCGCTCACAGCGATGCAAGCACCACCGATGAGCCCAAACAAGAAACCAACCCGATCACCGCTGGCCCACAGCAGGTAGCCGATCCCCGCGATGGCTGCACCAAAGGCGAGGACGGAGAGTCGCCCTTTCCAATTAGCCATGAAACTCCAATCTTTTGTGGGTTGAGGGCAATGAACGACTGAATGCCAATGCCCCGACGCAAGAGATTGTTTTCATGTCGGTATAGGACCACCGGTTTGGCTCAGAGATTGGGCACTAGACTCGGGAACAAGCGAGAAAACGTAGGCGTCGGTGAATTTCCCATGCACCTTTAAACGATTGCGAGCCAGGCATTCGCGCAAGGCCCCGGACTTGGCCGCCAACGCAAGGCTGGGGGCGTTGTCTGCCGCGACGACGATTTCAACTCGACCAAGCTGAAGCTCTGAAAAAGCCACGCGAGATAGGGTCTGAATGGCTGCGGAGGCGGCACCCCGGCGATGCCAGGACTCACGAACCCAGTAGCCGAGATTGCAGAACCCATTGAGGGCATTGAATTGGTTCAAGCCACACCCACCCACAAAGCATCTTGACTGGGCATCGAAGATCCCGAATTCGTGACTCGCTCCGTTTGCGCGTTCCTGCGCGCAATGTGAAAACCAAGACAGTGCATCGGAATCGGTGTAGCCGGCATGTGCCCAAGACATCCACTTGCCCACCGTAGCACCCGACTCGCGAACGGCCTCAGCAAAGGAAACGGCGTCGCTCTCGACGAAGGGACGGAGAACGAAGTGACTCGCAGCTTGCATGAGTGTTGATGTATGGGCGCCTCACGGATTCTCGCCGCACGGCGTACAGCAAGGTTCGGGGACCGGAAGACCGTACAAGTTCACATTACCAAATAGAAGCCGAACCGGCAATGCGACCGGCCGCTCTTGGCCGGCGACGGAAGTCTAGGTGCGCTTCCAAAGCTCACGACGTTGCCACGTCGGAACGGCCACAGTTCAAATGGCGACGACGTCACGTCGACTGCTCAGCAGGCAAGACGGCCGAATATCACCGTGTCGCTCGGAAACAGCGGAAACGACATATCTTGTTTGATGCATATTTCTTCTCCATCACGGGTGACATGAATGTCCACAAGCACAAAAGTTGGGTCGTCACGCGACAGGTGGTACCGAAAATATTTCGGCGGGTCGTGCGGCACAATGTAGGCGCCGGTCCTTGCTTCAATCTGCTCAAGCATTTCAGCGATATTGGTGCACGGCAACATCAATCCAGGCTGTGCGACGAACGTATTCAAAGATTGGTCGAAGGCCAACACTTGGCCGCGAGGATGTACTTCAGGCATTTGAGTGGCTTGGCTTGGCAGTGGCAATCTCGAATTCTGCCTGTCCAGCGAAGGGCTTCTCTTGGCCGACTGCGGCACTACTCGTGTGTGCGTACATGCGACGTCCCAACATAGATAGCCACTGAAACTACCGCTGCCACGATGGCCCCGATCAACCATCGGCCGCGACGTCGCTCGATCTCCTCGACATATGCCTGATACGACAGAACAGGTCCAGCAGCGC
>NZ_JBFTPJ010000751.1:0-2970 GCF_056398445.1 Variovorax sp. 01T439_2 | reverse complement strand
CTGATGCGCTTTCCGCTCGGCATCCTGTCGCAGTACATCGGCCGCAAGAACGCGACGCTGGTCGAGATGGGCCTGATCGCGGTGGCGATGCTGTTCGGTTTCTTCTTCGTGAAGAGCTTCAACGACCTGCTCGCCATGGGCGTGCTGCTGGGCATTGCGGGCGCGAGCTTCGGCGTGGCGCTGTCGCTGGGCTCGGGCTGGTTCCCGCCGCAGCACAAGGGCCTGGCAATGGGCCTGGTGGGCGCCGGCAACGTGGGCACGGCGGTGTCGGTGCTGGTGGCGCCGCCGCTCGCGCAGTGGCTCGGCTGGCAGGCGGTGTACGGCGTGGCGGCCGGCGCGATCCTCATGCCGATGATCGTGATGATCGTGTTCGCCAAGGAGCCGCCCGACGTCGACAGCCATGCGAGCTTCCGCGCGCACATCGCCTGCCTGTTCGAGAAGGACGGCTGGGTGTTCAGCCTGATCTACGGCGTGACCTTCGGCGGCTTCATCGGGCTCACTACCTTCCTGCCTTCCTACTACTACGACCAGTTCGGCGTGAGCAAGGTGCAGGCCGGCCAGCTCACGATGCTGGCCGCCTTCATGGGCGCGGCGGTTCGCATCGTCGGCGGCTGGATCTCCGACCGCTGGGGCGGCGTCAACACGCTGACCGTGGTGCTGCTGGTGGTGGCCGTCGGGCTGGTGCTGGTGGGCATCTCGTCGGGCTCGCTCGCGCTCACCACCCTGCTGCTGATCCTGTGCTTTGCCGCGCTGGGCGCGGGCAACGGCGCGCTGTTCCAGCTGGTGCCGCTGCGCTGGCCCACGAGCACCGCGGTGGCCGGCTCGATGATCGGCGAGATCGGCGCGCTGGGCGGCGGGCTGGTGCCCAACGCCATGGGCCTGTCGAAGCAGTACCTGGGCAGCTATGTCTGGGGCTTTGTGTTCTTCGGTGCGCTGTCGCTGGTGATGCTGGGCGTCATGCGCGTGATGCAGATCCGCTGGACGCGCACCTGGGCAGAGAAAGGCGGCCGCGCGCGCACCTCGCCCCACGCTGCCGACGCCAAGTACGTGCCTCCAAGGAAGACGGCGCGGCCATGACCTTCCTCCGCCCGCCTTCAACGTGGCAGGAACAGCAGCCACACCACCAGCAGTGCGTTGAACAGCAGCGACACGGCCAGCGCGATCTTGTAGAGCGCGGCCGGGTCGCGGCGGATCAGCGGCGTGGCGGCGGGCGCGCTCACGGGGCGGGAAGCGCCGCGCTCCAGCGCGAGCAGCATTTCCTCGGCGGTTTCGAAGCGCTCGCGCGGATCGCGCGCGACGGCCTTGCGCACCAGGTGGTCGAGCCACACGGGCACATCGGGCCGCAGGCGCGAGAGCGCGGCCGGATCGCGCCGGTAGCGCGCCACCTGGTAGGGCTCGATCTCGCCGTAGGGCAGATGGCCGCCGAGCCACTGGTACAGCGTGACGCCGAGCGCGAACAGGTCGCTCGCGGTGTCGGCCTCGGCGCCCTCCCACTGCTCGGGGTTGATGTAGCTCGGCGTGCCGGCATGCAGCTCCCGCTGGGCCGCGCCTTCGCGGCCCGACAGCGCCACGCCCAGGTCGAGGATGCGCCAGCGGCCGTCGTCGCCCAGGTGCAGGTTGCCGGGCTTGATGTCGCGGTGCACCACGCCGTGGCGATGCAGCCGGCCCAGGGCCTTGGTCACTTCGATGGCCGCGGCAACCACCTCGGCCACCGTGCCGCGCGCGCCGGACTTGCGCATCTGCTCCAGCGTGCGCCCGCCGTGCCAGTCGAACACGATGTAGAGCGCGCTGGCGTTCTCGGCGCGTTCGTGCAC
Organism: Variovorax sp. 01T439_2; assembly: GCF_056398445.1. Lineage (NCBI taxonomy): Bacteria > Pseudomonadati > Pseudomonadota > Betaproteobacteria > Burkholderiales > Comamonadaceae > Variovorax > Variovorax sp. 01T439_2. The sequence continues at coordinate 1,156 of NZ_JBFTPJ010000751.1, read as the reverse complement.
GCGCACGAATCCGCTGTTGCCCACGCGCTGGCCCAGCCAGGCTTCGTGCGCGAGCATCGCGCGCTCCTGCGGGTCGCTGGCGCGCGAGGGATGCAGCGTCTTGAGCGCCACGAGTTCGCGCGTGGCCGCATTGCGCGCCTGGTAGAGCAGGTGCACGCCGGTGTCGGCCACCAGTGCGGTGACGACGTAGCCGTCGAGCGCGTCGCCCACCTTCAACAAGGGCGGCGGCGCCAGGCGGCGGCCGTCGCCGAGTTCGTCGTCCAGCTGCCGCACATCGAGGCCGACGACGCGGATGACCAATGCGGTCGCGTTGTCGCGCGTGCCTGCGTCCAGCGCCGCCTGCACCAGCGCCTCGCTCGCCTCCTCGGCACTGCCCCGCAGGGCGAGCGCGGCCAGGCGCTGCGGCTTGAGCACGCCGTGCACGCCATCGGTGCTGAGCACGAAGCAATCGCCCACGCGCACGTCGCCCTGCGCATAGTCGACGCGCACCTGGTCGTCCAGGCCGATGGCGCGCGTCAGCCGGCTGCGCATGTCGGGATGCTCGAAGGCGTGGTCCTGGGTCAGCGGCATGGCCGGCTCGCCGCCGGCGCGCACGCGCCAGGCGCGCGTGTCGCCCACATGCGCGAGCGTGTAGCTCTGGCCGTGCAGCACCAGCGCCGTCAGCGTGGTGAGCGCGGTGGCGCCGCCCTGCCGCCGCCGGTTGTGGTCGGCGAGCCAGGCGTTCTGCGCGGCGACCAGGCGGTCGAGCGCGGCAGTCGGCTCCCAGGTATCGGGCGTCGCGAAGTAGTCGGCCAAGAGGCCCATGACGGTGGTCTGCGCCGCCTCCAGGCCGCGCCCGCCCGTGGACACGCCATCGGCAATGGCCGCGATGAGCCCGCGCGACTCGTCGCCAGGCGGCGCGTTCACGGCGCCCGCGAAGTCTTCGTTCACGTCGCGCGGTCCGCGCTGGCTGCTGTAGCCGATGTCCACTTCAAAGCTCATGGCGCCATTCTCCACATGCTTTCCGCGCGCGCCGTGCGCTTCCTTTGCTTGATTCGTTGAAAGGCCCCACCCATGATGAAGAAACTCAAGCTCGTGATGGTCGGCAACGGCATGGCCGGCGTGCGCACGCTCGAAGAGCTGCTGAAGCTCGCCCCCGACCTGTACGACATCACCG
>NZ_JBFTPJ010000750.1:0-2970 GCF_056398445.1 Variovorax sp. 01T439_2 | reverse complement strand
GGTAGGCCATGCGCCAGCTCATGAGGTCGCGCGCCTCGTTCGGGTCGGTCTGCAGCACGTTGGCGATCATGGTCGGGTCCATCACCACGCGGTACTCGATCATGTAGTGCTGCACGAAGGCCGCCAGCAGCACCACCGCGAACCACAAGGGCTTCATCCAGCGCGACCAGGCCGTGAAGGACAGCAGCGCCACCGTGGCGCACACCATGAGCACTCCCATGGCGGCGCTCGTGGGCAGGTAGGTGCTGGGTGCGCCGCCGATGCGCGCGAGCTCGTTCCAGAGCGGCCAGTTGGCGGCCACGGCAAGGTAGAGGGCAAGCCAGACGACCACGCGCTGCGCCGAGCGGGGCCGCGCGAGCCACAGGTCGATGCGCGCCCACAGCGCGCGTGCAGGCGCCAGGAAGGAGGCGCCGGCCGCCAGCGCACCCACGTCCCGTCCCGGCGTGGGTTCGATTCTTGAAAATGACATCTACCGACTGTAGAAAGCGCAACTGAAGCCAGCCTGAATTGCGCGTTCAGCCGGCGTTCAGGTTCGCGCCCGTCTCGCCCTCAAACGGGGCCGCATGAAGGCCCTGAGCGCCAGGTTGAGCGGCCGGCTCACGCCGCGCTCCACCACGATCGACACCAGGGCGGCCAGCATCACCCCCGCGACCACGTCGAACGGAAAGTGCAGTCCGAGGAACACGCGGCTCCAGYCGACCACCGCGGCCACCGCCAGCGCCGCCAGCATGGGCGCGCGCCACGGCAGGCACCACAGCGAGAACGCTGCCGCGAAGGTGCAGGCGGCATGCAGGCTCGGGAAACCCGGCCGCGCGCCTTGCGGCGCCCACTGGATTCCCAGCCCGTAGAAGGCGGGCCGCTGGAACGGCATGGCCGAGCGGAACACGTTCACGAAGATCCAGACCGCCAGCACGCTGACCAGCGCGGTGAAGCAGGCATAGCGCAGGCGGCGGTCGACCACCGCGGCGCCGATGATCGCGGCGGCCAGCAGCGCCGGCAGCACGTCGGACGCGAAGCGAGCGAAATGGATGCTCCACGCCGGCGCCGCGGCACTGGCGTTGATCAGCGCGAACAGGGCGACATCAAGGCCCTGCATGCAACACGGCGGCAGGTTCGGTTGCGGCCAGCCGCGAAGCGCGGGGTGCGACGACCAGGTCGATGGCAAAGCCCGCCACCCAGCAGATCCAGGCGGTCCAGAGCGTGTGGCTCATGTAGTGCGCGCCCCGCAGCTGCTGCGACAGGCCGAGCGCCAGCCCCGCGGCCAGCGACGCGCAAAGCCACAGGACCGCGGCACGCGGCGACACCCGGCGCAGCACGAAATAGCCGCCGGCGTAGGCAAAGGCCGCCGAGGCATGGCCCGCCGGGAAGCACCCGCCCGCGCCGCCGTCATAGACCTTCCATGCCCAATGCGACACATGGCTGGCCACACCGCCGAACTCCTTCAGGTCCCAGGGGCAGCTCGTGTGGCTCGCATGCTTGAGCAGGCTGACGGCGAGGACCGAGAGCAGCACGGTGAATGCCAATTGGGCCCGGGCGCGAACCGGCAGCCGGCGCAGGATGCCGAGCGGCCAGCGGATGGCGGCGAACAGCGCGATCACGAACAGCCAGCTCAGGTCCTTCGCGCCCTCGTGCATCACGTGCACCAGGAAGGCGTTCTCGCGCCACGGAAAGCCCATGGGCGTGCCCGCGAGGCGCGCCAGGGCGAGATCGCCGCCTGTAGCGTCCCACGCGAGCAGCAGCGCCAATGCAAGGAGGGTCAGCACGCCCAGGCGAAGGTTCGAGGGATTCGGAGGATTCGGGACACGCGTCATGGACAGAGGGGGAGAGAAGCCGGCAAGCCTGAAACCCCTTTAGCCTACGTGCCTGGCCTGAACCGAGCCTGAAGCGGCCCTGAACGGGAACTGACGGCCGCGGCCCGGCCGCGCTGTCGGCGCTAGACTGCGTTTTTTTCTGGAAAGACCCCATCGCGTGCGCATATTGCTCGTCGAAGATGACAGTGCGTTGGCAGACGCCGTCTGCAGCTACCTGGTTGCAAAGGCTTTCGTGGTCGACGTGGCGCCCAGCCTCGCCGATGCGCGCAGCGCCCTGCTTTCGGTGCAGTACGCCGCCGTGCTGCTCGACCTGCACCTGGGCGACGGCGACGGCCTGTCGCTGCTGCCCCAGGTGCGCGCGCTGCGCGAGCCGCCGATCGTCATCGTGCTGACGGCGCGCGACCAGGTCACCGACCGCATCCGCGGCCTCGACGCCGGCGCCGACGACTACCTCATCAAGCCCTACGACCCGGCCGAGCTGCTGGCGCGGCTGCGCGCCGTGGAGCGGCGGCGCAGCGCCGGCAGCTCGCCGGTGCTGCAACTGGGCACGCTGGAGATCGACCTGGCGCACGATCGGGTCCGCAAGGACGGCAACCCGGTCGTCCTCACGCAGAAGGAATGGGCCCTGCTGCGCGTGATGGCCACGCGGCCCGAGCGCATCCACACCCGCGAGAACCTGGCCGACGCGCTCTACGGCTTCGGCGACGAGGCCGACAGCAACACGCTCGAAGTGTTCATCAGCCGCCTGCGGCGCAAGCTGGGCAAGAACCACATCCAGACACTGCGCGGCCTCGGCTACCGGCTGTCGACCTCGTCGGGCGACGACGAATGAACGCGGCGCTTCCGAAGGACGGCCCCGACACGCTGGCCGGCCGCCTGACGCGCACCCTGATCCTCTGGGTCGGCGGCGTGTGGATGCTGTGCGTGCTGGCCGTGGTCTGGTATGTGGACCGCGAGATCAACCACAACTTCGACAACGAACTGGTCGAGGTCTCGCACCGCATGTTCGACATGGCGCTGCAGGAATTCGGCAAGATGCAGCATTCAGGCGCCACGCCGGACACGCCGGTGATCGCCCCCAAGCAGCTGTTCTCCGAGGACGCCGTGATGTACCAGGTGGTGGACATCCAAGAGCACGTGCTTCTGCGCTCGGCCTAGG
>NZ_JBFTPJ010000749.1:0-2973 GCF_056398445.1 Variovorax sp. 01T439_2 | reverse complement strand
GTGGACGACGTGCGCTCCGCAGTGCAACGCGTGCGCGCCGACCTGCCGGCCGACGTGCGCGACCCGGTGGTCACCAAGCTCGACTTCGCGGCGCAGCCGGTGCTGGCCTTCACCATCGCCTCGTCGCGCATGGACGCCGAGGCGCTGAGCTGGTTCGTGGACAACGACATCACCAAGAAGCTGCTCGCGCTGCCCGGCGTGGGTGCGGTGAACCGCGTGGGCGGCGTCACGCGCCAGGTGCACGTCGACCTCGATCCGGCCAAGCTGCAGGCGCTGGGCGCGTCGGCGGCCGACATCTCGCGCCAGCTGCGCCAGGTGCAGACCGAAAGCGCGGGCGGCCGCATCGACCTGGGCGGCAGCGAGCAGCCGGTGCGCACTCTGGCCACCGTGCAGTCGGCCGACCAGCTGGCCGACATGCAGATCGCGCTTTCCGATGGCCGCCGCATCCGGCTCGACCAGGTGGCGCGCATCAGCGACACCATCGCCGAGCCGCGCGCCGCGGCGCTGCTCAACGGCAAGCCGGTGGTCGGCTTCGAAGTGGCGCGCAGCCGCGGCGCGAGCGAGGTCGAGGTGGGCCGCGCGATCCAGAAGGCGCTGGCCGAGCTGCGCGCGCAGCGCCCCGACATCGAGCTGACCGAGGCCTTCAATTTCGTCGAGCCGGTGGAAGAAGAGTACGAAGGCTCGCTGCACCTGCTGTACGAGGGTGCGATCCTGGCCGTGATCGTGGTGTGGCTGTTTTTGCGCGACTGGCGCGCCACTTTCGTCTCGGCCGTGGCGCTGCCCATGTCCGTGATACCGGCCTTCATCGGCATGCACCTGCTGGGCTTTTCGGTCAACGTGATCTCGCTGCTCGCGCTCTCGCTGGTGGTCGGGATATTGGTGGACGATGCCATCGTGGAGGTGGAGAACATCGTGCGCCACCTGCGCATGGGCAAGTCGCCCTACGAGGCGGCCATGGAGGCGGCCGACGAGATCGGGCTGGCGGTGATCGCCACCACCTTCACGCTGATCGCGGTGTTCCTGCCCACCGCCTTCATGAGCGGCGTGGCCGGCAAGTTCTTCAAGCAGTTCGGCTGGACGGCCTCGCTGGCGGTGTTCGCTTCGCTGGTGGTGGCGCGGGTGCTCACACCGATGATGGCGGCCTACATCCTCAAGCCCGTGGTCGGTGCCGAAAAGGAGCCGCGCTGGCTCACGGCCTACATGCGCGCGGTGGAATGGAGCACGCACCACCGCTTCAAGACGATGGTGCTCGCCACCCTCTTCTTCTTCGGTTCGCTGGCGATGATTCCGCTGCTGAAGACCGGCTTCATTCCGCCCGACGACAACTCGCAGACGCAGATCTACCTGTCGCTCGCGCCCGGCTCCACGCTCGCGCAGACCACCGCGGCCGCGGAGGAAACGCGCCACCGCGTGATGAAGATCGACCATGTGCGCAGCGTCTACACCACCGTGGCCGGCGGCAGCGCGGGCGGCGATCCGTTCGCCAACTTCGGCACGCCCGAGACGCGCAAGGCCACGCTCACCATCAAGCTCGACGAGCGCGGCGACCGGCCGCGCAAGCAGGTGATCGAGAACCRGATCCGCGCCGCGCTCGAAACGCTGCCCGGCGTGCGCAGCACCGTGGGCCTGGGCGGCTCGGGCGAAAAATACATCCTCGCGCTCACGGGTGAAGACCCCGCCGCGCTGGCCAGCGCCGCCAGCGCAGTCGAGAAAGACCTGCGCACGGTGCCCGGCCTCGGCAACATCACTTCCACCGCAAGCCTGATCCGCCCCGAGATTGCCGTGCGCCCCGACTTCGCGCGCGCCGCCGACCTGGGCGTGACCAGCTCGGCCATCGCCGAGACGCTGCGCGTGGCCACGCTGGGCGACTACGACCAGGCGCTGGCCAAGCTCAACCTCGCGCAGCGGCAGGTGCCGATCGTGGTGAAGCTGGAGGACTCGGCGCGGCAGAACCTCGACCTGCTCGGCCGCCTCTCGGTGCCCGGCGCGCGCGGCCCGGTCATGCTGAGCCAGGTGGCCTCGCTCACGATGGAAGGCGGCCCCGCCGTCATCGACCGCTACGACCGCTCGCGCAACGTCAACTTCGAGATCGAGCTGTCGGGCGTGGGCCTGGGCGATGCCAAGACCGCGGTCACGGCGATGCCCTCGATCCAGAAGCTGCCGCCCGGCGTGCGCGTGACCGAGGTGGGCGACGCCGAGGTGATGACCGAGCTGTTCAACAGCTTCGGCCTTGCGATGCTCACGGGCGTGCTGTGCATCTACATCGTGCTGGTGCTGCTGTTCAAGGATTTCCTGCATCCGGTGACGATCCTCTGCGCACTGCCGCTGGCGCTCGGCGGCGCCTTCGTGGGCCTCCTGATCGGGCAGAAGGCGCTGTCGATGCCCTCGCTGATCGGCCTGATCATGCTGATGGGCATTGCCACCAAGAACTCGATCCTGCTGGTGGAATACGCCATCGTGGCGCGCCGCGACCACGGCATGAGCCGCTGGGACGCGCTGCGCGACGCCTGCCACAAGCGCGCGCGGCCCATCATCATGACCACGCTGGCCATGGGCGCCGGCATGCTGCCGATTGCGGTGGGCCTTGGCACCGCGGATTCAAGCTTCCGCTCGCCGATGGCGATGGCGGTGATCGGCGGGCTGATTACTTCTACCGTGCTGAGCCTGCTGGTGGTGCCGGCGGTGTTCACTTATGTGGACGACATCGAGCACTGGATGCGGCGGACGGTGCGGAAGCTGCGGGGGCAGCCGGCTGATCCGCATATTGATGATGATCTGGTGGAGAGGTCGGCTGGTTGATTCGGCTTCCTCGGTCTTCTTGACGCTTGCCTGGTGTTTTTTTCCCGGGGCCGGGTCTCGCCCCGGCGGGCGACCTACTTTTCTTTGCTTCGCCAAAGAAACGTAGGCAAAAGAAAGGCGACCCTACTGTCTGCGTCCCTCCGCTTCGCTACGGGCAACCTGCGGTGCTCGATT
>NZ_JBFTPJ010000748.1:0-2973 GCF_056398445.1 Variovorax sp. 01T439_2 | reverse complement strand
GCTACGAGGAGAGCTTCGCAAAGGCCATCTTCGAGCAGATCAAGGGGTTCAGCGAGTACGGCTTTCCGGAAAGCCACGCCGCGTCGTTCGCGCTGCTGGTCTACGCGAGCTGCTGGATCAAGTGCCACCACCCCGCGGAGTTCCTGGCGGCCATGCTGAACTCGCAGCCGCTCGGGTTCTATTCGCCGTCGCAGCTCGTGCAGGACGCGCGGCGCCATGGCGTCGAGGTGCGGCCGGTCGACGTGATGTACAGCGACGTGGACTGCACGCTCGAAGACCTCGCGCACGAACCGGCCGTGCGGCTCGGGCTGCGCATGATCGGCGGGCTCAAGTCGGCCTCGGCCGGCCGCATCGTCGAGGCCCGCGTGCAGCAGGTGTTCGACAGCACGGAGGACCTGGCGCTGCGCGCGCGGCTGGAACTATACGAGATGAAGCTGCTGGCCGCGGYCGATGCGCTCATGAGCCTGTCAGGTCACCGGCGCCAGCAGGTCTGGGAGGCGGCGGGGCTGCGCGCGGCACCCGGGTTGCTGCGCGAGGTGCCGGTCGACGAGGATTTTCTGGAACTCGAGGCGGCCCCGGAGGGCGAGGAGATCGTGTTCGACTATGCCTCGACCGGCCTGACCTTGCGCCGGCATCCGCTCGCCCTGCTGCGCGAGCGCCTGGCGCGGCGCGGGCTCATGACGGCGCGGGATCTGGACGGGATCGAGGACGGGGAGCAGGTGAGCCACTGCGGCATCGTGACGTTGCGGCAGCAGCCGGAGACGGCGAAGGGCACGATCTTCGTGACGCTGGAAGACGAGACGGGCGTGGTGCAGGTGATCGTCTGGAAGAGCCTCAGGGACGTGCAGCGCGAGGAACTGCTGGGCGCGCGGCTCATGGCTGTCCACGGCAGGTGGCAGCGCGAGGAGGCGGTGAAGAACCTGGTCGCGACGCGGCTGGAAGATCTGACGCCGCTGCTGGGGCGGTTGGCGGGGGCGACGGTGAGCCGGGATTTCCGGTAGCCATCGATGTATTGATGGCCTACCTGCGGCGGCCGCCGACATGGTGACTGCCCTTGCCGCTGCGGCCGCTTCCACCGACACGCCGGCTACCCGTCAGGGCGGCCAACTTCACGGCGGAGGACTGACGCATGGCCCTGCAGATCAACGGCGCGCAGGCGCTGGTGCGCTTGCTTCTCGCGGCGCAGGTGCGCGAGGTCTTCGGCATTGTTGGTGGCAAGCTGGGGCCGCTGCTGCACGTCGTCGCGCAGCAGGTGCAATTGCGCTTCGTCGAGGTGCGGCAACGAGGGCGCGGGGCCCATGATGGCGGCCGGCCCATGCCGCGCCGGGACGGATCGCGGTGGCGCTGGGCGAGATGGGGCGGGGCGGCCTCAACATGGCCCCCGGTCTTGGCGTGGCCTTGAACAACAACCTACCGCTTCAATGCACGTCGGTATGTCTCGCTTTTTGAGACGAGGACTTCCGAATCATCGGTAGCTAGGCTCCGGCTCCAGTCAAAGTCGCTATGGCGCACCTCAGGTGCGGTTTGCAGGCGCGGCACCAGTCCAAATAGAGCGGCCGGCGCACTCAAGAGAGGTCTGTATGGGGGCGCAGAAGGGCGCGAGACGTTTCGGATCGTTGATCCGGCGGCGACTATTCCTCGAGAAGCTGATATGGCCTGAGATTCAGTGCCAATGCGAGACGCTCGAGATTGTCGAGTGAAATGTTGCGAGCCTGACGCTCAACGTGGGCGACGAACGTCCGATGCAGTCCTGCTTCGAACGCCAAAGCCTCCTGGGACCACCCCTTTGCTCCGCGCTGGCGGATCAAATTCAAAGCAAGCACTTCCCTCGCCGAGGCTTGGGGTTGCTTCGAAGAATTCCTAGGACTGGTCACGGGGGAAGTCTTCGAGAAAGCTGCTTTTACGTCAGCCGTGTTTGAGTCACAATCGAAAGACCTGATGGCTCTACAAGAGGTCCGTGGTCATGCGAAACATTCGGGTGCCGTCGCCATTTCCCACTGCGCATTTGCCGAAACTGCCGGCGTCGGTCACACGCGTTCGGCCGCGGCAGCCAGTGCCCGTCGTGCGCAGTTTGTCCGCGGCGCGCATTGGCGCGCAGGTGAGGGCGCTGCGCATGGCGGCCGATGTGTCTGGCGGCGCGCTGGCAAAGACCTCGGGGATTTCGGCCTCGATGCTTTCTCGCATCGAGCGCGGTCTGGTGTCACCGTCGGTGGAGACCTTGGAGCGCCTCGCTCAGGGCCTGCATGTGCCTACCTCGCGCTTCTTCAGTGATCAGGCGCGGCGCACTGACTTCTGCCATGTGCGTGCAGGACATGGTGTCCTGGTCGATCGCATCGGCGCGGTGGCGGACTACCGCTATGAGCTGCTGGGCCATCTGCTGTCGGGCAACCTGTTCGTCGAGCCCTACCTGGTCACGTTGTTGCCCGGCGCCGATCCCTATGTGACCTTCCAGCATCCGGGTCTCAAGTTCCTGTACTTCCTGTCCGGAGAGGTCCTCTACCGCTATGGCGGCAGGACTGCAGAGGTGAGGGCAGGGGACGCGCTGCTGTTCGATGCGACCGCACTGCACGGGATCGAGGCCATTCAGACCCAGCCGGTCTCTTACCTGTCGGTGGTGTTCACGCTGCGGGAGTAGGCTGTTCCTGGCGGCATTGCCGCGCCGCGGAGCGACGCGAACGCCCATTCGATGGTTCACCCGCGAATTCGCTGCGTGCCGAATTCACCTCTCTGCCCGGCTCTATTTCTAGGTGTTCGGCATGCCGAACACCTAGAAAGCCTCGAACGGTAGCAACAGCGGGGGTCTTCCACTTGATGAGCCGTGAGGAAATTTTCGCGGCGGCCGGGCGGGCTCGCTCTGCGCGCGGAATGGATTTTCGGTTTCGGTAGCCTGGACGCGGCGGTCGCAGGCCGACGTCGAAAACTCCAGGGCAACGTCCTTGTGCGGCTATGAGGGCTGGCTATGCTGACGGTGGC
>NZ_JBFTPJ010000747.1:0-2977 GCF_056398445.1 Variovorax sp. 01T439_2 | reverse complement strand
CCCTGCCGGGACTCATCAACAGGTCCCCAATGTCCGCAGGGTCAAGGGCTTGGCTGCGGTCAGCAGGAGGTGGAACATGGCGCCATGTCTTCGCCAAGGCACCGATACATCAGCGTCGGCGGCACGCAGATCTTCTACCGCGAAGCGGGGCCGCCGGATGCGCCGGCGCTTCTTCTGCTCCATGGGTTTCCGTCGTCGTCCGTGCAGTTCCGCCATCTCTTGTGGACGCTGGCCGATCGATGGCGGCTCGTCGCACCCGACTTGCCGGGCTTGGGATTCAGCGCCGTCCCCGACCACCGCCATTTCGCCTACACCTTCGCTCATCTTGCCGAGGTGATCGAAGGCTTTGTCCGGGCCGTGGGCATCGAGCCTCGCGCCCTCTACCTTCACGACTATGGAGCGCAAACTGGATTCCGGCTGCTGGCAAGCGCGGCCCTGCGGCCGGCGGCTCTCGTCATCCAGAACAGCGAGGCTTATTTCGATGCGGGCCGTACCGATGCATGGTCGTCCGCCGAAGCCTATTGGCGCGATCCCTCGGATGCCAACCGCGAGAGGATGCGTGCTTCGCTTCTCAATGAAGACGGCATCCGCCGCGAGTTCGTCGAGCAGCTTCCCGCGCACATCGCCGAGCGCATCGATCCCGCGGTCATCCGCCTGGCATGCGACCACGTCCAGCGGCCGGGCGTGGCCGATGCGCTGCTCGATCTTCATCGCGACTATGGGAGCAACGTCGCGTTCTACCCTGCGATCCAGGCGCACCTGCGCCGCGCTCGCCTTCCGACCCTGATCCTCTGGGGACGGGGCGACCAGTACTACCGGCCAGCGCAGGCGGAGGCCTTTCGCCAGGACCTGCCGGATGCCACGATCGAATACTTCGACGGCGGCCACTGGCTTCTCGAAACGCACCCTGGCGAGGTGGCTGCAGCCATCCGGGATTTCCTGCAGCGGCACCTCGCGCCGCCGGCCCTTCGTCCACTTCACGAAATGCGAGGCGTCCAATGAAAGAACCCGTCTTGCCGTGGAGCACCTGATGCCGACCCGACGCTATGCCATCCTTGAAGCGCCCTCCACGCTCGGCCTGTCGACCGACGGCGTGGAGCGCCTGCCCGACCGGCTGCTGGAACTGGGACTCGCAGACCGCATCCATGCGCGCCGTGCCGGGCGACTGGCCGTTCCGCCGAAAGACCCGAAGCCCGATCCATCCACCCTGGTGCTGAATGCCGATGCGATCGCGTCATGGTCGCCCACGCTCGCCGATGCGGTGGAGAAGGTCCTGGACGCGGGCGAGTTTCCGATAGTGCTCGGCGGCGACTGCACGATCGTGCTGGGTTCGATGCTCGCGCTGCGCCGGCGCGGCCGCTACGGCCTGTTCTTCATCGACGGCAACGCGGATTTCTTCCAGCCCGAAGCCGAACCCAACGGCGAAGGCGCGTCCATGGACCTGGCCTTCGTCACCGGCCACGGGCCGGCGCTGCTGACCGACCTGGAGGGCCGCCGTCCGCTGGTGCGGCCCGAGGACACCGTCGCCTTTGCATTCCGCGACCACGAAGACCAGGCCCAATTCGGCAGCCAGCCTTTGCCGGCGGAGCTCATGGCCTGCGATCTCCCCGCCATCCGCCGCCTGGGTGTCGAAGCCGCAACCCGTGCGGCCATCGACCACCTGACGCGGCCCGAGCTCGACGGCTTCTTCATCCACCTGGACGCCGATTGCCTCGACGATGCCCTCATGCCGGCGGTCGATTTCCGCGTACCGGGCGGGCTGTCATGGGACGAACTGTCGACCGCGCTCCGGCTCATCCTGGCGAGCGGAAAGGCCGTCGGCATGGAGGTCACCATCTACAACCCGCGTCTCGACGGGGACGGCAGCGCCGGCCGCGGCCTTGCTGCGGTGCTGGCCGAGGCGCTGGGGACGGCCGCGCCTGCTTGAGGGGGTGGGGCGTCCCGGCGAATCGTGGCCGCCCCTTATCCACGAGGCGGGATCGCACCGAAATTTGCCATCCCGATTCATCATCAATCGAACTTGACCAAGTCCTTGAAGATCAGTTGACCCCAGCTATTTCCGCGCGCCTGCACAAGCAGTCCACCTTCCGAAAGCCCGCCAAGCTTGATCGGCGCGAAACCGAGGTTTTCCGCAAGCGCACCTATCTCCGCTGCTGCGCCGTCATCGTCGCTCGCCAGGAACACGACTCTCCTGCCGCCATGTACGGCCGGGTCTTGTTCAAGGACTGCGGCGGCCAGATGGTTGAAACCCTTGACCAGCCGTCCACCAGAGAAAGCCTGCGCGACGGCCTTGGAAGAAGGCTGTCCTCCCAGTTCCTCAGGGGACACGCCGTAGGCATTGGTCACGTCGACGATGGTCTTCCCTTGCCAGCTGGGCAGCGCCTTCGCGACATCCCGGTGCGACTCGAACCGGACAGCCAGAAAGACGACGTCCGCCTTGACTGCTTCCGCCAGGGTTTTGGGAATGACCTCGGGCCCGATCGCGGCCGCGGCGGATGCAAAGCTTTCCGGGTCGCGCGTGGTTGCAACGGATACCTCGATGCCGCTTCGGGCAAACGCCTTGGCCAGGGCCTGGCCGATGCTGCCGAAGCCGATGATTGCGTAGCTCATGAATTTTCCTTTTGGTTTTGGCGTCAGATCTGCGCCAGGCCGCCGTCGACCGCGACCTCGCTGGCGGTCATGAAGCTGCTGTCCTGCGACGCGAGAAAGGCGGCCGCCGCGCCGATCTCCGCCGGATCGGCCATGCGCTGGAGCGGATTCATCGATGCGAAGGCCTTCATGCCCTCCTCGCCCAGCACTGCCCTCGCGAGGTCGGTCGCTGTCGGCCCGGGTGACAGCACGTTGACCCGGATGCCGGTGCCCTTGAGGTCCTCCGCCCAAGTCCGCGCGAGGTTGCGCACGGCCGCCTTGCTCGCGCTGTAGGCACCGAATGCCGGGGCACCCGTGGTGCCGGCGCTCGAACCGGTCAGGATGATCG
>NZ_JBFTPJ010000746.1:0-2981 GCF_056398445.1 Variovorax sp. 01T439_2 | reverse complement strand
CACGTAGACCGTCTGGAATTCGAGGTTGTACGGCTTGTTGGAGGTCTTGCCGACACCGGTCATGTTGCGAGTGACGACTGCGGGAATGCTGACTTTGATCATGGTGGCTCCTAGAATTGCTACTCAATGTGAGTAGTGCAACGGAGCCTAGAACTACTCACCTTGAGTAGCAAGCAATTTTTTATACTTACTCAGCTTGAGTAGCTTCTACACAACATGAGGAATCGCCGCATATGCAAACAACCATGAACCTGCTAGAGACGGCCCTGAAGGTCGAGGCCATCCCGACCTGGACAAAGAAACTCGGCCTTTCTGCACAGGCGCTCTACAACGCCCGTGATCGCGGTCATCTCTCCCCTGCCATCGCCGGAGCCCTCGCCGAAGAACTCGGCCAGGACGCAAAAGAGTGGATCGTGGTCGCCGCGCTTGAGTCAGAAAGAGACAGCGCCTGCAAAACCCGCATGGTCAAGCGAATGGGAAAGGTTTTGATGTTGTAATTTGTAGATGACTTCCCGCTTTCGTCACGTCGCGCTGATCGGCAAATACCAGGCTTCAGGCGCCCGGGCGCAGGCCGATGCCCGCGACGGCGTGATGGAAGATATCGGCGCCTTCCTGGAATCGCAAGGGTGCGAGGTCTTCGTCGAAAAATCGGCGGCCGAGGAGGCCGATGCGGACGCCAGCGTCGGCGGCCGCTACCAGCCACTGAGCGTCGAGGAAATCGGCCAGCGCTGCGATCTGGGCCTGGTGGTGGGAGGCGACGGCACCATGCTGGGCATCGGCCGGCAACTCGCCTGCTACGGCATTCCGCTGATCGGCATCAACCGCGGCCGGCTCGGTTTCATCACCGACATTCCGCTGGACAACTACCAGGCCACGCTGATTCCCATGCTGGCCGGCGAATACGAGGAAGACCACCGCAGCCTCATGCATGCGCAGGTGATGCGCGACGGCGCCTCGGTCTTCGATGCGCTGGCAATGAACGACGTGGTGGTCAACCGCGGCGCCACCTCGGGCATGGTCGAGCTGCGCGTTTCGGTGGGCCGGCATTTCGTGGCCAACCAGCGCGCCGACGGCCTGATCATCGCTTCGCCCACGGGTTCGACGGCCTATGCGCTCTCGGCCGGCGGGCCGCTGCTGCATCCGGCGGTGCCGGGCTGGGTGCTGGTGCCCATCGCGCCGCACACGCTGTCGAACCGCCCCGTGCTGCTGCCCGACGCCGACGAGATCGTGATCGAACTGGTGGCGGGGCGCGACGCCAGCGCCAATTTCGACATGCAGTCGCTGGCCTCGCTCGCGATCGGCGATCGCGTGGTGGTGCGCCGCTCCGACTTCCGCGTGCGCTTTCTGCACCCGCGCGGCTGGAGCTATTTCGACACGCTGCGCAAGAAACTTCACTGGAACGAAGGGGGCTCCTGAAATGGCGCTGCGACGCATCGCATTGCGCGACTTCGTGATCGTGCGATCACTCGAACTCGACCTGTCGGCAGGCTTCACGGTATTGACCGGCGAGACCGGCGCGGGCAAGTCGATACTGATCGATGCGCTCCAGCTGGCGCTCGGCAACCGGGCCGACGCGGGCGCGGTGCGCGAAGGCGCCGAACGGCTCGACGTCAGCGCCGAATTCGATGCCGACCCGGCACTCGCGGCCTGGCTCGACGAGGGCGGCTTCGAAAACGGCGACGCCCTGCTGCTGCGCCGCACCGTCGACCTGCAGGGCCGCAGCCGCGGCTGGATCAACGGCAGCCCGGCCACCGCCACCCAGCTGCGCGAACTCGGCGACCGCCTGCTCGACATCCACGGCCAGCACGCATGGCAGAGCCTGACGCGCCCCGAGGCCGTGCGCGGCCTGCTCGACGCCTACGCCGGCGTGCGCACCGATGCGCTGGACGCGGCCTGGCAGCACTGGCGCCAGGCGCTTTCCGCACTCGACCATGCGCGCTCGGCGCAAGACTCGCTGCTGCGCGAACGCGAGCGGCTGCAATGGCAGATCGCCGAGGTCATGAAGCTGGCGCCGGCCGAAGGCGAGTGGGAAGAGCTTTCGACCCAGCACGCGCGCGTCTCCAATGCGCAGGCACTCATCGACGCGGCGCAGGGCGCGAGCCAGGCGCTCGAAGACGACGACAGCGGCGCGCTCGCCGCGCTGTCGCGCGCCGTCACCCTGCTGCAGAACTGCGAGCACATCGAGCCCGAATTCCGCGCCCTCGGCGAAGTGCTGGCCTCCAGTGTCGCCCAGGCTTCCGATGCCGCCCACACGCTGCACGGCTACCTGCGCGACGCCGAGGCCGATCCGCAGCGGCTGGCCGAACTCGACGAGCGCATGGGACTGTGGATGTCGCTCGCGCGCCGCTACAAGCGCACGCCGGACGACCTGCCGGCGCTCCTGGCCGGCTGGCAGGCCGAACTGCAAGCGCTCGATGCGCAGAGCGATCTCGCAGGCCTGGAGCGCGCCGAACAAGGCGCGCAGCAGGCCTACATGAAGGAAGCCAAGGCGCTCGCCAAGGCGCGCAAGCTGGCCGCCCCGCGGCTGGCCGAGGCGGTCACGCAGGCGATGCAGGGGCTCGGCATGCAGGGCGGGCGCTTCGAGGTCGAGCTGCTGCCGCTGGCGCAGCCGGGCCGCGCGGGTCTCGAAGACGTCGCCTTTCTCGTGAGCGGCCATCCCGGAAGCACGCCGCGCCCCATCGGCAAGGTGGCTTCGGGCGGCGAGCTCTCGCGCATCGCGCTGGCCATTGCGGTCACGACCAGCCAGCTCGGCGCCGCGCAGACGCTGATCTTCGACGAGGTCGATGCCGGTGTCGGCGGGGCCGTGGCCGAGACCGTGGGCCGGCTCATGAAGCAGCTCGGGCGCGATCGCCAGGTGCTGGCGGTCACCCACCTGCCGCAGGTTGCCGCCTGCGCCGACCACCACCTGGTGGTGGCCAAGCGCCAGACGACGGCAGCCGGCCAGGACGGCCCGCGCACCGAAGGACGGCCCGCGCACCGAA
>NZ_JBFTPJ010000745.1:0-2985 GCF_056398445.1 Variovorax sp. 01T439_2 | reverse complement strand
CCCCTGTGTCGATACCGAGCCTGTGGAAGATCAGACTCAGTTCGTTCATGAGTGCAATGTTCACGTCGCGCTGGGTGTTTTCAATCACCTTCGCGGCTTCGGCCACCTTGATGCTGCTGGCTTTGTGAGTGCCGGCGGTGATGATCTGGCTGTAGAGCTGGTCAACGGCTTCCGCGACCTCGGGCGTGCTGCCGCTGGTCACTTTCTTGATGGTCGGCAGACGGTGTTCCTTGTCGCCAGGATTGATCCGCTCGGGGCTGTAGCCGCAGAAGAAGTCGACGTTGAACTTCTTGCCGCTGAATTTTTCCAGCACAGGCACGCAGACCTCTTCGGTTGCTCCGGGATACACCGTCGATTCGAAGATCACGATCGCGCCAGCCGGCATCACCTTGCCGACGGTTTCGCTGGCCTTGATGAGAGGCGTCAGGTCAGGTCGATTGGCGTTGTCGATAGGCGTGGGAACCGTCACGATGAAAACAGCGCAATCGCGCAGATCGTCGGCGTGCGACGTAAACGCCAGTTGAGCGGCAGCCTTCAGTTCTTCCGGTGTGGTTTCCAGGGTGTGGTCACGTCCACCCTGCAATTCGGCAATGCGCTTGGCATTGATGTCGAAGCCGATCACCTGGCGCTTCTTGCCAAACTCCACGGCAAGGGGCAGACCCACGTAGCCCAGGCCAATGATGGCAATCGGTCGATTTGAATGAATGGCTTGCATATTGACTACCGGCACAAAAAAAGACGGCACGGCCCCTGCCGTCACGCCGCACTTGCGGTTGTTCTTGTTCTTGAGCCAAGTCCCTGTGCCACCAACCGCTAAAGGCGGCGCGGGACTTTCAGGCTTCGACTAGCGGTGCCTGACGTACGTCTCGCTGGCGCTGTTCACCACCTGCGCAGACGGAAGAATCAAGCTGACGACGCGGTTCCACTTCACGAGCGGTACGGGGTCGATGTAGACCACGTCTTGCGGCTCCAGGCTGAACTGCCTGGCCAGCACCATGGCGGCGGGGTTCTTGGCGTCCAGGTGGAAGATCGCGGGCAAGCCGGTGGCACCCTGGCGAATCACATAGATCTGGCCGGGGTTGGCGGTGGTAAGCACCGGACCGCCCGCTTCGCCCAGCGCTTCGTTCAAGTTGAGGCGGCCGTTGCTGCGCATCGTGAGTGCAGACGGAACGAGGACTTCGCCCATCACGTACACCTTGGCGTCTTCGCGGGCGCCCACGCGGATGGTGTCGCCGTTTCTCAGCGGAATGTCGTTGCCGTCGCGGCCAGCCTGGCGCAGGCGCGTAAGGTCGATGTCGATGGACTTGCCGTCGCGCACCAGGGTGACATCCGCGCGATTGCCGTTGACGGTGATGCYGCCGGCGCGGTTGATGGCCTCGSYCAGCGTCATSGGCACGTCGGTGAAGATCTGCGAGCCGGGTACGCGCACTTCGCCTTCTATATAGGCGCGGCGGCTGCGGAACGACTGAATGCGCACGGTCACTTCGGGCTCGCGCACCTGGGTGACGATGAGCTTGGAGATCAGGTCGCCAGCCTCGGCTTCGGTAAGGCCCGCAACCCTGACGCGGCCAACGTACGGAAAGGCGATTTCGCCCGACGAATCGACGATGAAGCCGGGCGCCACGCTCACGCCCGTGGGGTCGGCTTGCTGGGAGATGACGGCGCCGGCATTGGGCAACAGCTCGGGGTGGTCATAYACGATGACGCCCACCACGTCTCCGGGGCCGATGGTGTAGCGCTGCGGCTTGCCGAACAGGGCCTGCACTTCGGGCGGCACGTTCTTGGGCGAGGTTTTGGCCAGCGTGCGCACAAGGGCTGGCGTGATGGGGGTGATCCGGTCTTCCGGTGCGGCGTCGGGCAGGTACTGGAACTTGGGGGGCAGTTCTTCGGCAACCTGGTACGGCTCGACGGTACCCATGCCCGGAGCCACGGCGCAGCCCTGAAGCACGGCTACGCCCAACATTGCAGCGGCAATCCATGCCGCCGCGTTCACTTCTCGTCTCAAAACAGTCCCCTGGTTGTTGCAGCGAGGCCGACCACGGCCCAAACAGGGATCAGCTGTTGCTGAATGCTCCTCCCTGTACCTATATTTTATCTTTTGTAGCTAAACGTTTGTATTAAGAAAGTGATGCGGATCACTTTTCCACGAAAAGCTAACGGCTTTTACGTTTTGCTACCCATTAGTCTATCAAAATGTGATGGATGCCCTTGCTGGGCAAAGTTGATAACCGTTAACCGTGGGATGCACGAGGTAGTAGGGAGAAACGAACAAGTTGTCATCCCACGTATTGGGGATGCCCGGCGCTTTTATTCAGCGCCGCTGCCGCATTCCTATTGCGATCAGCAGATGGTCAGGTGCGCTCGGTCCAATGCTTCAAAAAGAAGCCCTTGGGAGGGAATTTGCCGCCAAACACCATGCACACCTTCGCAATCGACACCGGAATCTTTGTAGCTGGCGCCTTTCTGGGCGTGGTGCTCATGTGCCTGCTCTTCGCCTCGCGGTCGGACGACTGAAACCACTCCGGCTCCGGATCGGGCCGGGGTCAGTTAACTGTTGTTGCCACGCATCACCGGCTGAAGCCCTGGCGAGGCCGGTTCAGGCGCCCTACACACCCCTGCCCGCCACGGAAATCCGTGATGGAGTTGGCACAATCGCTTTTAAAATGTGAGCACGCTCCTGTGACAACTGGTACTTCAAGCTACATTTTGTAAGTCAGAAGTGACTTAGGTCGCAGCAAAACGGGCATCGGCACTCGAAAAACGATTGCCGCGCTTGCCGTGCCGATTGCTTCTGCACACCCCGCCTTTTGGGCGGGTTTGTACAGCCAGAAGGAATCCGGCACGTACCGGAGCTCTTGCCCCCGTACAGGGGCGCCTTCGAGCCAAAAACATCCATTTGCCAGGCGGCGGGGTACCCCCTGCCCCGGCAGATTGGGTACCCACGGGAAACCTCAGAGCGTGTCAACACCGCGCGACGACTTGGAG
>NZ_JBFTPJ010000744.1:0-2988 GCF_056398445.1 Variovorax sp. 01T439_2 | reverse complement strand
GTGCAGCTTTAGCGACTGGTACAGCGCCGCGAAGAGCAGAGACAGCGTCGTCAGCCGTTGCTGGCCGTCCACCACCTCCAGGCGCTGCACCGCCAAGGTATCGGTGGTCTGGTTGATGCAAATAATCGAGCCCAGGAAATACCCGGGGTCGTTCTCTTCTACGTCATCGAAGAGCGACTCCCACTGGTCCATCTTCCAGGAGTATTCGCGCTGGTAGCGCGGGATCGCATAGATCACGCCCGCTTCGATGTCGAAGAGTTGCGAGACCGGGTAGTTGTTGACCGACTTGATCATTTAGCCTTCTCCCTGGCTGCTCGTTTTTTGGCAAGGCTCAAGTGGTGGTCATTGATGCGGTCGCCGACCTTGCCGTCGTACTGCAATCCGAGTTCGTACCAGGGGGCAGATGGCACATTGCTGCCACGGTCCTTTTCCCAATGCAGGCTCTTCGGCTTGTCGCGAAGCACCCCAGCGCCGCGCTTGCCCACATCGGGCACCGAGAGAAAGGGGCGGATGTTCAGGCGCACGCCGTCATTCAGATCGGGGTTCCAGCCGATGGGCTGCTCCTCAATCGACTTCCAGCGGACGAAGATGTCGTAAGGCGACTCCCCCGTCAGGATCAGTTCCAGGCGCTTCTTCAACGCCTCGGCGGCCGCCAGCTTTTCCTGGGCTCCGTCCACGCCGCTATCCGCGTCACGCTTCTGGCGGCCGATCCAGTCACCTAAGTAGGTGTAGATCAAGGCTTCCAAAGCCTTGTAGTCGAGCTTGTGATAGTTCACCAGGGCGGCGAAACCATCGCGCAGACCATCCMACACATGCCAGACGAACGGCCGGTTGCCGAACAGCGCGCAGTGTTGAGTGAAGTACTTGTCGCGTAGCCAAGTTTCCAGTGACTTGCCGGCGTGATCAGCCGCTATCAGCAACTGTGCAAGGATGTCGTTGCTCCAGTTTGTTCCATAGGCATCGGCCAGCAAATTGAGAAGTCGGTCACTGGCGGGCGATTCATGCCCTACCGGTGGAATACAGACGATGCCGTCCTTATCCGCATGACTCGCGAGCGCCTTGCTGCGGGCAATCCATGCGCGTCCCTTGTCGGATAGATCCATCTTGCTGTCGAACTCGGCCGGCCAGGTGTACCCGACCAATCGTGCAACAGCGACCTGCAGCGGATCGGTAGACGGCTCTGGGTGACCGTGGAAAATCCACTGAGTAGGATCATCCGAATACGGTTCCGGCAAACCAGTGGGGTATTTTTCCGCTGCCACTTGGCTCCAATAGACTGGGTCGAAGGGAACTTTGGTTAGCGTTCCGGCAGTCACTTTTAGGGCCCGGTCAACTTCACGAACGGCTTCCCGATAGCTTGGGTCCGACACGAACGCCCAAATGGCTGGTATGAGCGACTCGTCGGCTGGAACAATTGGGCAAACGTTATCGTCAAAAACCTCACCCGAATAAAGGAACGGTTCTAATTCCTTCATTTTATTTACGGCGACGCCGCGCCTTCCCCACACTGCGTTACCCCGCAGCCAGCAACCTAACTGAGCATTCAGGTTTGGATCGTCTAAACTCACGGTAGTAACAAGCGACCTGCCCGACCAAGGGGCTCCCGGGGTTGGTGAATCGACCCAAGGGACATTCGATGGTTGCAGTCGCGCGATCTGCCAAAACTCGATTAAGAACCTTGGACTATCACCTGTTGTACTTCCCTTGCCGAAATCGCCAATATCTGCGAGAAGACTCTCCGATTGAATATCAGTAAGCGCAACTCGCGAGTCGGGATTGCTCAACTGGTTGGATTGAGATGCAGAAACTAGCGGCTCAGTTATTAGATTTTTGGCCTTCTGTTGTGCTGGCCTAGACGTACTGACATCTATTCCTCTGAGCATGAAATTGGGAGCGGGCTGCTTTCGCGTATGTGTCATGAGAATGACGTTAACAACCTCTCCCCCAATTGTTTCGAATGCGCCTGGCCCAAGCCTAACCAACAGATTCCAGGTGGCTGTCTTGAGCAATGTTTCTCGTTGCTTTTTGTATCCTGCTAGAAATAACCAGTTCTGTGGCATAACAATCTGAGTTACGCCTGCGCCCGCGTCTCTCGCCAACTCCAAGCAGCGCTCCAAAAAGACATTGGCGAGATCATTCTTCGCCTCCTGATAGTGTCGGTCGCAATAGTCCTTTAGAACCTCAGATTGTTTGGCCCGGGAGAGGTATGGGACGTTTGTTATTACCAAGTGATAGCGCGCATCCAAAAGACGCGCGGCTTCAAGCAATCCTTGAGCACTTAGTGCCAGATCCCACCGGTCATCGCCCTCAGCGAGAAAATTGGCTGGGCGTTCCGTGGCCAAGGCTTTGCGCAACAATGCCCGCAACGTCTCATAACCGGAAGTGGCCAGGTCATTCTTGAGGCTACGTGCCGGGTCCAGCAGACTGCCAAGCAGTGGCGCATCAGAAAAGCTGGCGTGCAGTTGTCGCAACTCCTGCCGCACGTACTCGACGTTGGGTGCTTCGTCGGGCACCAATGCCTCCCAGTCCTGCGCCTTGGATGCGACCTTGAGCCCACAGCACGCGATGTTGGGTGCCGGAATCTCCCGCACACCGAGCGGCTTGCCCGATGCATCGGGATACCGCCAGGCTTCCAGCGCTACCGCGAATACGGCGATTTCCACGCAGCGCGGGTCCAGTTCCAGGCCATGGATGTTCTCGGCCAAGACGCGGTTGACGGCCTCCTTGGCACTCAGGCCCTCCGCCGCCATGCGCATCGGCACCAGCATCAGGAAGGCGGCGACTAGGAAGTGACCCGATCCGCAGCAGGGGTCGAGCAGCTTGAACTCGGCCAGCGAATCGGGCCAGCCTTCGAACTTGCCAGCGGCCGGGGTGCCGTCTTCCAGAGCGCGGAAGTAGTCGAGCGTGACCGGGCATGGCTTGCCCGGGTGCCGAGTGGCCCACCAGGCGCCAAGCGAGTTGTGCAGCAGGAAGGCCACCATGTAAGGC
>NZ_JBFTPJ010000743.1:0-2989 GCF_056398445.1 Variovorax sp. 01T439_2 | reverse complement strand
ATTTCGAGTTCTATGCCGGCGCCTGCGACAAGCTGCACGGCGAGACCATTCCCTACCAGGACGGCTACAGCGTCTTCACCTGGCGCGAGCCGCACGGCGTCACCGGCCACATCATTCCGTGGAACTACCCGATGCAGATCTTCGGGCGCAGCGTGGGCGGCGCGCTGGCGGCCGGCAACGTGTGCGTGGTGAAGCCGGCCGAGGATGCCTGCCTTTCCCTCGTTCGCGTGGCGCAACTGGCGGCCGAGGTCGGCTTTCCGGCCGGCGCGCTCAACATCGTGACGGGCTACGGCCATGAAGTGGGCGACGCGCTCGCGCGGCACGAGGGCATCGACCACATCAGCTTCACCGGCAGCCCGAAGATCGGCACGCTGATCCAGCAGGTGGCGGCCGAGCGGCATTGCCCGGTCACGCTCGAACTCGGCGGCAAGAGCCCGCAGATCATCTTTGCCGACGCCGACCTCGACGCGGCCATTCCGGTGATCATCAATGCCATCGTGCAGAACGCCGGCCAGACCTGCTCGGCCGGCTCGCGCGTGCTGATCCAGCGCGGCATCTACGAGCCGCTGCTCGAGCGCCTCGGCCGTGCCTTCGAGGCCCTGCGCGTCGGCCCCGCGGCCATGGACCTGGACGTCGGCCCGCTGATCCGCCAGACACAGCAGCAGCGCGTGTGGGATTTCCTGAGCGACGCCCAGGTGGCGGGCATTCCGATGGTGGCCCACGGCATCGTGGTCGACGAGGCGCCCGAAACCGGCTTCTACCAGGCCCCCACCCTGCTGCGCGACGTGCCGGTGGACCACCGCCTCGCCCAGGAAGAGGTGTTCGGCCCGGTGCTCGCCGCGATGCAGTTCGCCGACGAGGACGAAGCGGTGGCGCTCGCCAACGCCACGCAGTTCGGCCTTGTGGCCGGCGTCTGGACGACCGACGGTGCGCGCCAGTTCCGCATGGCCAAGCGGGTTCGCAGCGGCCAGGTGTTCATCAACAACTACGGCGCCGGCGGCGGCGTGGAACTGCCGTTCGGCGGCGTCAAGTCGTCGGGCTACGGACGCGAAAAGGGCTTCGAAGCGCTCTACGGCTTCACCACGCTCAAGACCGTCGCCATCAAGCACGGCTGAGGCGCGCGCCGCGTGCAGGGCCGGGTTCCGGGCGGCGCTCGCCAAGGAGTAGCCCTTTTCGGAATCGGCCCGCGCCCGATGGAGTAAATTGGCCGCTGTCCATGAACCGCAAAAGCACCACCGTCATTCCGCTCTCCGAGGTCGGCCGCGCGCGCCCCGCCGTGGCGGTTCCGGAGGTGGCCGTGCCCGCCACCGGGCGGCTACTCGACCGCCTGGGCCGGCCGCTGACCGACCTGCGCATCAGCGTGACCGACCGCTGCAACTTCCGCTGCAGCTACTGCATGCCGAAGGACGTGTTCGACAAGGACTACCAATACCTGCCGCACAGCGCGCTGTTGAGCTTCGAGGAAATGACCCGGCTCGCGCGCCTGTTCGCGGCCCATGGCGTGCGCAAGATCCGCCTCACCGGCGGCGAGCCGCTGCTGCGCAAGAACATCGAGGCGCTGATCGCGCAGCTCTCTGAAATCCGCACCCCGGGCGGCGAACCGCTCGCGCTCACGCTCACCACCAACGGCTCGCTGCTGCAGCGCAAGGCGGCCGCGCTGGCCGCCGCCGGCCTGCAGCGTGTGACCGTGAGCCTCGACAGCCTGGACGATGCGGTCTTCCGCCACATGAACGACGTCGATTTTCCGGTGGCCGACGTGCTCGCCGGCATCGAGGCGGCGCTGGCCGCGGGCCTCGGTCCGCTGAAGGTGAACATGGTGGTCAAGCGCGGCACCAATGAGCAGGAGATCCTGCCGATGGCGCGCTACTTCCGCGACCACCACGGCGGCAAGGTGGTGCTGCGCTTCATCGAATACATGGACGTGGGCGCCACCAACGGCTGGCGCATGGACGAGGTGCTGCCCTCGGCCGAGGTCGTTGCGCGCATCGGCGCCGAGTTTCCGCTGGTGCCGCTCGAGCCCAGCGCGCCGGGCGAAACCGCCCAGCGATGGGCCTACGCCGACGGCGGCGGGGAAATCGGCGTGATCAGCAGCGTGACCCAGGCCTTCTGCCACGACTGCAGCCGCGCGCGCCTGTCCACCGAAGGCAAGCTCTACCTCTGCCTCTTTGCGAGCGCGGGCCACGACCTGCGCCCCCTGCTGCGCGGCACCGCCACCGACGAGGACATCGGCTCGGCCATCGGCCACATCTGGCAGGGCCGCGCCGACCGCTATTCCGAACTGCGCGCGCTGCGCGGCCCCGACAGCGGCGAGCACGACGCCAACGACCCCGCGCCGCGCCGCGTCGAAATGAGCTACATCGGCGGATGACCCCAAACACACAAGATTCCATTTCCCCCGGCGAGATCACCGGCCTGCTGCTGGCCGGCGGCCGCGGCTCCCGCATGGGCGGCATCGACAAGGGCCTGCAGAACTTCAACGGCTCGCCGCTTGCCATGCATGCCGTGCTGCGCCTGGGCATGCAGGTGGGCGAGGTCATGATCAATGCCAACCGCAACCTGGCGGCTTACGAGTCCTTCGGCGTTCCGGTGTGGCCCGACAGCCTGGCCGACTATGCCGGCCCGCTCGCGGGCTTCCTGACCGGGCTCGAACGCTGCGAAACGCCCTACCTGCTCACCGTGCCCTGCGACACGCCGCTGTTTCCGCTCGACCTGGCGAGCCGGCTGGCCGAGGCCCTGGTGGCCGACAACGCGGAAATCGCCATGGTGAGCGCGCCCGAGTCCGCCGCCGAACCCGGCGCGGCGCCGGTGCTGCGACCGCAGCCGGTGTTCTGCCTGCTGCACACCACGCTGCTCGAAAGCCTGGTGAACTTCACCCAGTCCGGCGGCCGCAAGATCGACGCCTGGACCGCGCAGCACCGCACGGTGCTGGTGCCCTTCGACCGGCCCGGCGATGCGCCCGACGCCTTCTTCAACGCCAACACGCTGGCCG
>NZ_JBFTPJ010000742.1:0-2989 GCF_056398445.1 Variovorax sp. 01T439_2 | reverse complement strand
TCGCCGCCGAGCGCGAGCACCCGGCCCGCGACCGGCGAGGGAATCTCGACGGTGGCCTTGTCGGTCATCACGTCGGCCAGCACCTGTTCTTCCGCCACCGTGTCGCCGGGCTGCACGCGCCACGCCACCAGCTCCACCTCGGCAATGCCTTCGCCAAGGTCCGGCACCTTGATTGCATGCGTGGCCATTCAGTTCTCCATGACGCGGCGCATCGCCGCGCCGACGCGCGCCGGCCCCGGAAAGTAGGCCCACTCCTGCGCATGCGGATAGGGCGTGTCCCAGCCGGCCACGCGCTCGATCGGCGCCTCCAGGTGGTGGAAGCAATGCTCCTGCACCAGTGCCACCAGCTCGGCGCCGAAGCCGTTGGTGCGCGTGGCCTCGTGCACGATCACGCAGCGGCCGGTCTTCTTCACCGAGGCGACCAGCGTCTCCAGGTCCAGCGGCCACAGGCTGCGCAGGTCGATGATCTCGGCATCGATGCCGGTCTCGCGTGCGGCCGCTTCCGAGACGAACACCATGGTGCCGTAGCTGATCACCGTCAGGTCGGCGCCGGGGCGGAACACGGTGGCCGACTCCAGCGGCACCGTGTAGTAGCCCTCGGGCACCTCGCCGAGCGGATGCGCCGACCACGACACCAGCGGCCGCTCGTGGTGGCCGTCGAAGGGGCCGTTGTACAGCCGCTTGGGCTCCAGGAAGATGACGGGGTCGTCGTTCTCGATCGAGGCGATCAGGAGGCCCTTGGCATCGCGCGGATTGGAAGGCATCACCGTGCGCAGCCCGCAGACGTGCGTGAACAGCGCCTCGGGACTCTGGCTGTGCGTCTGGCCGCCGTAGATGCCGCCGCCGCAGGGCATGCGGATGGTGATCGGCGCGGTGAAGTCGCCGGCCGAGCGGTAGCGCAGGCGCGCCGCCTCGGACACGATCTGGTCGTAGGCCGGATAGACGTAGTCGGCAAACTGCACTTCCACCACCGGGCGCAGGCCGTAGGCGCCCATGCCGATGGCCGAGCCGACGATGCCGCCCTCGTTGATCGGCGCATCGAACACGCGCGAGCGGCCGTACTTGGCCTGCAGGCCTTCGGTGCAGCGGAACACGCCGCCGAAGTAGCCCACGTCCTGGCCATAGATGATCACGTTGTCGTCGCGCTCGAGCATCACGTCCATGGCGGAGCGCAGGGCCTGGATCATGGTCATCGAGGCCATGGCGTCAGCCCTCGGACGCGAGCTGCTCGCGCTGCCGCTTCAGGTGCTCGGGCATTTCCTTGTAGACGTCCTCGAACATGGTCGCGGCGCCGGCGACGTGGCCGTCGGCCATGGAGCCGAAGCGCTCGGCCTCCTTCAGCGCGGTGTTCACCTGCGCCTCCAGGTCGGCCTGCGTCTGCTCGTGCTCCTGCTGCGACCAGGCGCCGATGGACCTCAGGTGCTGCGCCAGGCGCGGGATCGGATCGCCCAGCGGAAAATGCGCCCAGTCGTCGGCCGGACGGTAGCGCGAGGGATCGTCCGAGGTCGAGTGCGCGCCGGCGCGATAGGTCACCCATTCGATCAGCGTCGGCCCGAGGTTGCTGCGGGCGCGCTCGGCGGCCCAGCGCGAGGCCGCCAGCACCGCGAGAAAGTCGTTGCCGTCGACGCGCAGCGATGCGATGCCGCAGCCCACGCCCCGCGCCGCGAAGGTGGTGGCCTCGCCGCCGGCAATCGCCTGGAAGGTCGAGATCGCCCACTGGTTGTTGACCACGTTGAGGATCACCGGCGCGCGGTACACGTGCGCGAAGGTCAGCGCCGTGTGGAAGTCCGACTCGGCGGTGGCGCCGTCGCCGATCCATCCCGAGGCAATGCGCGTGTCGCCCTTGATCGCCGAGGCCATGCCCCAGCCCACCGCCTGGATGAACTGCGTGGCCAGGTTGCCCGAGATCGAGAAGAAGCCGGCCCGCTTCATCGAATAGCACACCGGCAGCTGCCGTCCCTTGAGCGGATCGCGCTCGTTGGACATCAGCTCGCAGATCAGCTCGAGCAGCGTCACGTCGTCGCGCGCCAGCAGCAGGCCCTGCTGGCGGTAGGTGGGAAAGCACATGTCGCCCTGCTGCAGCACCAGCGCGTGGCCGGTGGCAATGGCCTCTTCGCCAAGGCACTGGATGTAGAACGATATTTTTTTCTGCCGCTGCGCGATCAGCATGCGGGCGTCGAAGGCGCGTGTCTTCATCATCGCGCGCAGGCCGCGGCGCAGCAGCTCGGGGTCGGCCTCGGGCGCCCACGGGCCGACTGCGCGGCCCTCGTCGTCGAGCACGCGCACCAGTGTGTAGGCCAGGTCGCTGGTGTCGGCCGGCGACGCGTCGACCGGGGGTTTTCGCACCTCGCCGGCGCGCGACAGGTGGAGATAGGAAAAGTCCGTCTCATGCCCCGGCCGCCCGGTGGGCTCCGGCACATGCAGACGAAGAGATACGCCCTGGCTCATCGCGTTGTCTCCGCGCTCGATGGAATCGCTCGCCAGCAAAGCCTAGCGAATTTCAGGCGGGAGCGCAGCCGGTCAAGCGCGTATTTTTTCTTGCGGGCGCGTCAGTCCTCGGCGTCGAAGAAAGCGAGCTTGCGCGCACGGGGCAATGCCTTGACCCTGATCTCCGCCCGCAGCGCGGCGCCCTTGTCGGGATAGGCGCGCGCTGCAAGCACGCGCAGCGGAGGACGCGCGCGCGTGAACTTGGCGCCGAGTCCGAACACATGCTGGAAGAAGCGCTGCTCCACGTCGAGCGCGATCCCTGCGTAGTACACGCCGCCTTCGCACTCCAGGAGATAGAGCCAGTAGGGCACGGGATCGGGGTCGGGCAGGGATCGGGGCATGGCGCGGATTGTGCAGCCGCAGCCGCCCTTCGCTGGAGTCGGCTTTGGCAAAGCGGCGAGGGGAACGCGCATTTGCGGGCGTACAGTGGGTGGCCGAGCCCACGCCCACGGCGGTTGCCGGAACGCTGTCGGGCTCTCCACGAATGGAGGTTGAACATGGC
>NZ_JBFTPJ010000741.1:0-5550 GCF_056398445.1 Variovorax sp. 01T439_2 | reverse complement strand
ACGGGGGTGCCGATGTGGCGGTCCAGGCAGTTGGCGCTGGCGTTGAGTTCGCCGTCGCCGAACCACTCGTAGAACGGCGCCTTGGATTCGTCCAGGSTGCGGCTGAAGGGTTGGGTCCAGCTCAGGTTCTCGCGCGCCAGGCGGCTCCAGAAGCCTTCGAAGTCCTGTTCGGCTTCCTGGCACAGGGCCTCGTAGGCGGCCATGCTCGCGATGCGCGCGCCAGCGCTGGCGCGGGCGTCGGGAGGGAACACGCGGTTCTCGACCAGGACGGATTCGATGGGGTTGGGCAGGCTCATGGGTGGTTCGGACGCGTCGTCCGTCGTTGGGTGTGGTGGTTGTGGGTATCCGCTGCTGCAATGCGCAAGGTCGAGTGCCATGGCTCGCCGGTTCACGGCGCCTGCCAGGCGACGTTTCCTCCTTCGAACAGCGTGCGCAGCCGCCCGCTCTGGACCAGCGCGTTGACGCCGGCCTGCAGCGCCTGCGCCAGGTCGGTGGCGTCCTTCTTGACCGCCATGCCCACCGCCCAGCCGTTGCGCTGGATGCGCGGCGAGGGCAGCGGCGCAATCGCAAAGCGCGCGTCGCCGCGCAGCACCGATTCGATCTCGGACGCGAGCCCCGCGGCCGCGGCCACTTCGCCGCGCTGCAGGGCGCGCGCGGCCTCGGCGCCGTCCTTGGGCTGGGTGTCGAGCTGGTCGCGGTAGGCGCCGTTGTCGGCGCCGATCATGAGCCAGCCCGCGAGCGTCTTGCCGGACACGGCCACCTTCGCATCGCCGAGCGCCGAGAGCGTGTCCAGCTGCGGCAGGCGGTCGAGCCGCCGCGCGAGCACCACGCGCTCGCGGTAGTACGGCGCAAAGATGAGCGCCTGCGGCGTCTCGTCCATCAGCGGGCGGTCCACCGGAACGTGCAGCAGCACGTCGGCCGGGCCGAAGCCCAGGTAGTGGCCGCGCCACACCATGTTGCGCAGGTCGTCGCCCATGTTCTCGTCGGCCAGGAAGGGCAGCAGCGAGAGCTTCACGTCGAGCGCGCCGGCCAGCGCGCGCGCCAGCTCGATGTCGATGCCCTCGCCGGCCACGTGGAACGGCGGCATGTCCTGGTAGATCGCCACGCTCAGCGTGCCGCGTGCGCGGATCCGTTCGAGCGCGCCCGCGCGCGCCGTGCCCGCGAGTGCGGCCACGCCGGCGGCCGCGGCCCACTGCAGGCAGGCGCGGCGCGAGAGCCGCGAAAAAGAAGAAGGAGGTGTGTGCATGGCCGCGGGCTCACATCGGCTTGTCGCGCCGCGTCTC
Organism: Variovorax sp. 01T439_2; assembly: GCF_056398445.1. NCBI lineage: Bacteria > Pseudomonadati > Pseudomonadota > Betaproteobacteria > Burkholderiales > Comamonadaceae > Variovorax > Variovorax sp. 01T439_2. The sequence goes on along the minus strand of NZ_JBFTPJ010000741.1, from coordinate 4,267 downwards.
CAGGTAGGACTTGATCGACCAGATCGCCTCCTGGTTCATCGTTCCCTCGAACGGCGGCATGTAGACGGCGCCGTTGCGCGTGCGGCCGCGCCGCACGGTGGTGAGGAAGTAGTCGTCGATCTCCTTCACGCAGGCCGCCTTGCGCACGGCGTCCTTGAGCGAGGCGCAGTCGTTGTCGATCTTGCGCAGGTCGGGCGCGATGCCGCCGGAGATGGCGTCGATGCCGTGGCAGCGCGCGCAGTTCTGGTTGTAGGCGGAGGTGCCGACCGTGACGGCCCCGCTGTTGCCGCGGAACGGGTTCTCGGCGCGCCACTGCTCGCCCAGCTTTGGCAGCGAGGAGGTGTCGACGGCCTGCGGCGTGACGTCGCCGTGGGCCCGGGCAGCGCCGGAAAGGGCCATGCCCAGCATCGCCGCGGCCAGCACGGCGCGGGCCAGGGGCCGCAGGGTTCGTGGATCGGGATTCATCATGTCGGGTCTCCGTTGTGGTGATGGGGAACCCGCACAAATTCGCAATCGCTGTGCCAAGGGGCCATTGCTTCAAGCGGGAACACAACTTGCCTTCCCTGTAGCGTCCCGGTCGCGGGACAGCGCCCACAAGGGCCGGTTGCTGTGGCATCCTTGCTGTGGCAGCGTCGGCACGGAACACCTGGCCCACGAGAGGTGTTCCAGAATGAAGCGACCAGTGAACAGCATTCGAAACTGGCCAGAGACAAGCCGCCCGCAAAAAAAGCGGGCCAGGAGACAGCAGATGGTTGATGCCTTTCATGCCCCAGCCAGCCCTCCCCATGGCTGGACCGCGCCGTCGGCGCTGGCCGTCGCGCCCCCCCGGGCCGGCCGCAGCGAGCTGATCCAGCAGTGGCACGAGCGCTGCGCCGCGCTGGGCCTGTCGCGCGTGGAGCGGCCGGACTTCGATCCGCTGCAGCACAGCGACCTCGCGGTGGCGCGCGAGCGCAACCAGCGGCTGTTCACGCATGCGGCGCCGGTGATGGAGATGCTGCTCGAGCAGATCGTCGACACCGACAGCATGATCGTGCTGGCCGACACCACCGGCACCATCCTGCACTCCGTGGGCGACGACAGGTTCCTGCAGCGCGCCAACAAGGTGGCGCTCACGCCGGGCGTGAGCTGGGCCGAGCATTCCAAGGGCACCAACGCCATCGGCACCACGCTGGTCGAGGAAACGCCGACCGTCGTGCATGGCGGCGAGCACTTCATCCACGCCAACAACTTCCTCACCTGCTCGGCCGCGCCGATCTTCGACCCGCGCGGCGAGATGCTGGGCGTGCTCGACGTCACCGGGGACCAGCGCTCCTACCATCAGCACACGATGGGCCTGGTGCGCATGTCGGCGCGCATGATCGAAAACCAGTGGTTGTCGGACGACTACGGCAACCGCCTGCGGCTGCACTTCCATGGCCGCGCGGAGTTCATCGGCACGCTGCTCGAGGGGATCATCGTGGTGGGCGTGGACGGCAAGATCCTGGGCGCCAACCGCAGCGCGCTGGACCAGCTCSACATGAGCATTGCCGCGCTGCGCATGCAGAGGCCCACTCCCGCCCGCGACGCGGCCGCCGCCGCGGCCGCGCGGCCGCCCTGCCCTTTGGCGCAGGCCCCCTTCTCCGGCCTGCGCTACCTGGACACCGGCGACGCGCAGATCGCCGCCACGCTGCAGAAGGTGCGGCGCGTCATCAACCGCGACATCCCGCTGCTCATCCTCGGCGAGACCGGCACCGGCAAGGAGCTGCTCGCGCGCGCCGTGCACCAGGACTCGAACCGCGCCCGGCAGCCCTTCGTGGCGGTCAATTGCGCCTCCATCCCCGAATCGCTGATCGAGGCCGAGCTGTTCGGCTACGAGGACGGCGCCTTCACCGGCGCGCGCCGCAAGGGCGCGGTCGGGCGCATCGTGCAGGCCAACGGCGGCACGCTGTTCCTGGACGAGATCGGCGACATGCCGMTGCCCTTGCAGGCGCGGCTGCTGCGGGTGCTGCAGGAACGCAACGTCACACCGCTGGGCAGCCTCAAGTCGATCCCGGTGGACATTGCCGTCATCGGCGCCACGCACCGCAACCTGCGCGAGATGATCGATGCGGGCACCTTCCGCGAAGACCTCTACTACCGCCTCAACGGCCTGGTGGTGCGGCTGCCGGCGCTGCGCGAGCGCAGCGACCTGGACGTGGTGGCGCGGCGCATCCTGCTGGCCGAATGCCCGCAGGACACGCCCGCGATCGACGCCTCGGTGCTCGCGCTCTTCAAGGCCTATGCCTGGCCCGGTAACCTGCGCCAGCTGGCCAACGTGCTGCGCACCGCCGCTGTGATGGGCGCGGGCGAAAGCCACATCTGCGAGCACCACTTGTCGGACGACTTCCTGGAGGATGTGCGGCGCGTGCGGCCCCAGGCGGCGGCCATTGCGCCGGCATTCGCACCCGCACCCGCGCCCTCTCCCGCGCCGGACTTCGCTGCAACGCAGTCGGCGTACGCCGCCGCCGCGCCCGAGCCCCTGCCCCCAGCCGCGCAAGATGCCGCGCCATCGCCCGCCGCCGCCCCGAGCGCGCCGCGCACGCTCGGGGAAGCCGAGATCGAGATGATCCGCAGCGCCCTTGCGGCGGCCGACGGCAACATCTCGGTCGCCTCCAAGCGCCTGGGCATCAGCCGCAACACCATCTACCGCAAGCTGCGCTGGAACAAGGCCGGCTGACACAGGCGGTGTGACGGCCAGGGGAAACCCTGTGCCAGGGCTGCACGGTGCTGTACCAGCCTGGAGCAGTTCGCGCGGGCATGCGACTTGCGCCATGCCACTCGTGCAGCCCACACGAGGAGACTTCATGCAACGGCCGGCCACCGCGTTCGAGGATTCATGAAAGTCCTGATCCTCGGTTCCGGCGCGGGCGGCGGCTTTCCGCAATGGAACTGCAACTGCCGGCTGTGCGCGGGCCAGCGCCAGGGCGTGCTCGACGCCTGCGCGCGCACGCAAAGCTCGGTCGCCATTTCCGCGGACGGCGAATCGTGGGTGCTGCTCAACGCCTCGCCCGACATCGGCCAGCAGATCCGCAGCCACCCCCAGCTGCATCCGCGCCACGGCCTGCGCGACACGCCGATCAAGGCGGTGGTGCTGATGGATGCGCAGATCGACCATGTCGCCGGGCTGCTCGGGCTGCGCGAAGGGCCCTGCATCGACCTCTATGCCACGCCCTGTGTGTTCGAGGACCTGACCACCTCCTTTCCCGTGCTCGGCGTGCTGGAGCACTACTGCGGCACGCGCTGGCACATGCTGGCGGTGGCCGGCACGCAGACGCGCATCGACTTCGGCGTGGCCGGCTTTCCTTCGCTGCGCTTCACCGCGGTGGCCATTCCGGGCAAGGCGCCGCCCTATTCGCCGCACCGCCGCGAGCAGACCGTGGGCGACAACATCGCGCTGCTGATCGAGGACCTGCAGGGCGGCCAGCGCCTCTTCTACGCGCCGGGCCTGGCCGAGGTCGGCCCCGAGGAACTGCGCTGGATGCACGACGCCGACTGCCTGCTGCTGGACGGCACCTTCTGGACCGAGGACGAGATGCGCCATGCCGGCCTGGGCACCCGCAGCGCCAGCGACATGGGCCACCTGCCGCAGACCGGCACCGGCCCGCGCGCCGGCATGGTGGACGCGCTGCTGGCCACGGCGGCGCGGCGCAAGGTGCTGACCCACATCAACAACAGCAACCCGATCCTCGATGCCGCGAGCGCGCAGCGCCAGCTGCTCGAAGGCCATGGCATCGAGGTGGCCTACGACGGCATGGAGATCTCGCTGTGACCGGGCGGCGCCTGCTGGCGGCACTGCTGCTGACGGGCCTGGCGCTGGCGGCGCAGGCGGGGGTGATGACGCGCGCCGCGTTGCAGCGGCATTTCCCGCCGCCGTGGACCGTCGGCGAGAAGGATGCGCAGCAGCCGGTCTGGCCGATCTTCAAGCAGGACATGACCAGCCCCGTGCCCGCGGGCTACGTCTTCGAGTCGATGGACCTGGCGCCGATCCCCGGCTTCTCGGGCACGCCGATCAACCTGCTGGTGGCGCTGGATGCGAAGGGCGCGTTCCTCGACGTGCGCGTGCTCTCGCACCACGAGCCGGTGTTCCTCGAGGGGCTGGGCGAAGGGCCGCTCTTGCGGTTTGCCGAGCAGTACAAGGGGCTGTCGCTGCGGCAGAACATCAAGATCGGCTCCAATGCCAACCGCGGCGAGCAGCAGGGCAGCGCCAACGTCTACATCGACGGGGTCGCCAAGGCCACCGCGTCGGTGC
>NZ_JBFTPJ010000740.1:0-2994 GCF_056398445.1 Variovorax sp. 01T439_2 | reverse complement strand
CGGTGTAGCCGAGCGCGAGGTCGACCGAGAGGCTTTCGAGCCCCGTTTCCAGGTCTTGCGAGCTCATCGAGAGCACCGCCGGCACGATGCCCGGATGCATCTCGTGCAGCATCGCGGCAAAGCGCGACAGCATCGGAATGGCGGTGGGCACGGCCGCCATGCGCAGCCGCCCGCGCGGATGGCCCTCTTCGCTGCGCAGCTCCTGCTGCAGCACCTCGTTGTCGCGCAGCATGCGCTGCGCCGTGGCCAGCACCCGCTCGCCTTCGTGCGTGAGGCCCACGTAGACGCGCGCCCGCTTGACGATGACCACGCCAAATTCGCTTTCGAGCGAGCGCAGCGCATTCGACAGCGCCGGCTGYGTGATGTGGCAGGCCTGCGCCGCGCGTCCGAAATGCTTGTGCTCGCTGAGCGCGACCAGGTAGCGCATCGACGCGAGAAGATTCACGGGGCGCGCCGCCGCTCAGGTGTTCTTGCTGATCGAGATGGTCGGGAACTTCGCCGAGAAGTCCTTGGCCTTCTCGGCAATGCCCACGGCCACCTGGCGTGCGACGGCCTTGTAGATGCCGGCCACTTCGCCGTCGGGATCGGCCACCACGGTCGGCTTGCCGCTGTCGGCCTGCAGGCGGATGTTGATGTCCAGCGGCAGCGCGCCCAGGTAGTCCATCTGGTATTGCGCCGCCATCTTCTTGCCGCCTTCGGAGCCGAAGATGTGCTCGACGTGGCCGCAGTTGGAGCAGATGTGCACCGCCATGTTTTCCACGATGCCCAGGATCGGCACGCCGACCTTCTCGAACATCTTGATGCCCTTCTTGGCATCGAGCAGCGCGATGTCCTGCGGCGTGGTGACGATCACCGCGCCCGTCATGGGCACGCGCTGCGAAAGCGTGAGCTGGATGTCGCCGGTGCCGGGCGGCATGTCGACGATCAGGTAGTCCAGGTCTTTCCAGTTGGTCTGGCGCAGCAGCTGCTCCAGCGCCTGGGTGGCCATGGGGCCGCGCCAGATCATGGCCTCGTCCTGGTCGACCAGGAAGCCAATCGACATCACCTGCACGCCGTGGTTCTCGAGCGGCTCCATGGTCTTGCCGTCCTCGCTTTCGGGCCGGCCCTCGATGCCCAGCATCATCGGCTGGCTCGGGCCGTAGATGTCGGCGTCCAGCAGCCCGACGGCCGCGCCTTCGGCGGCCAGCGCCAGCGCCAGGTTGGCGGCGGTGGTGCTCTTGCCCACGCCGCCCTTGCCGGACGCCACCGCGATGATGTTCTTCACGTTGGGCATCAGCTGCACGCCGCGCTGCACCGCATGGCTGATGACCTTGGTCGTGATGTTGACCGAGACGTTGCTCACGCCCGGCACCGTCTTTGCGGCCGCCACCAGCGCTTTGCGCATGGCCGCGTGCTGGCTCTTGGCCGGGTAGCCGAGCTCGAGGTCGAACGACACGTCGCCATCCGCGATCTGCAGGTTCTTGAGCGACCGGGTCGCCACGAAATTCTTGCCGGTGTTGGGGTCTGCGACGGCCTTGAGCGCGTCCATGAGCCCCTCTGGGGTGAGTGCCATTGATCTAACTCCTGAATGGCGGGTAGTCTAGTGGGTCTCATGGCTCGCCCCCGGGTGCGCATGCATCGCCTTTCCCCCACCGGGGACAACAACACCGATATCAAATGCCAGAGACACCCCCCRCCACCGGTCTCCTGCTCACCGGCGGCGGCGCCCGGGCCGCCTACCAGGTCGGCGTGCTCGAGGCCATTGCCGGCATCCGGCGCGCGGCGGGCCTGGCCGGCCGGCGCAATCCCTTCGAAGTGATCACCGGCACCTCGGCCGGCGCCATCAATGCGGCCGCACTGGCCTGCGGCGCCGACGACTTCGACGGGGCCGTCGAGCGCATCGCGCAGGTCTGGCGCGACTTCCACGCGGGCCAGGTCTACCGCGCCGATTCGCTCTCGGTGCTCGGCAGCGGCACGCGCTGGCGCATGCTGCTCGGGCTCGGGCGCTTTGCCGCCAACTGGATGCGCATCAAGCCGCGCTCGCTGCTGGACAACGCGCCGCTGGCCGAGCTGCTGGCGCGCATGGTGCCGCTCGAGCGCCTGCCCCGGCTCATGCAGCAGGGCCACCTGCAGGCGCTGGCCGTGACCGCCTCGAGCTACAGCTCGGGCGAGCACGTCACCTTCTTCGAGGCCGCGGTGCCGATGGAGCCCTGGGTGCGTTCGCAGCGGCTGTCGGTGCGCGACCGCCTCAGCCACGCGCACCTGCTGGCCTCGTCGGCCATTCCCTTCGTGTTTCCGGCCACCGCGCTGCCGATGCAGGGGCACACCGAATATTTCGGCGACGGCTCGATGCGCCAGTCGGCGCCCATCGCCGCGGCCATCCACCTGGGTGCCCAGCGCATCCTGGTGATCGGCGCGGGCCGCATGCACGAGCCGCGCGACGCCGACGCGCCCAACACCTACAGCGGCTATCCCACCATGGCGCAGATCGCGGGCCATGCGCTGTCGAGCATCTTTCTCGATGCGCTGGCGGTGGACATCGAGCGGCTGCGGCGCATCAACCACACGCTCGGCCTCATTCCCGAGGAAGCGCGCGCATCGAGCACGCTGCGCCCGCTCGACCTGCTGGTGATCGCGCCGTCGGAGCGCCTGGACGTGATCGCGGCGCGCCATGTCGATGCACTGCCCGGCGCGGTGCGCCACCTGCTGGGCGGCTCCAAGGTTGCGGCCGATGTGAAGGGCGGCGCGCTCGCGAGCTACCTGCTGTTCGAGGCGGGCTACACGCGCGAGCTGATGGCGCTCGGGCGGGCCGACACGCTGCGCCAGCAGGCCGAGGTGCTGCGCTTCTTCGGGTGGGATGCGGCGGCCTGAAGCAGGTCAGCGCGCACCGCCGCTGTCGCCAGGAACACTCCTCAACGCGCTACCCCGCCTCGGAAATCCCAAGCTCCGAGCACACCCGCCCCACCAGCGCCTTCAGCGATGCGAGCTCGGCCTCGAGCCGCGCCACGTTGGCCT
>NZ_JBFTPJ010000739.1:0-2995 GCF_056398445.1 Variovorax sp. 01T439_2 | reverse complement strand
GGGTTGCCGAGGTTGATCGACGCACGCAGCACGCCCGCGGGCATGAGTGCCGACCGGGTGGAAGATTCGGCGGTCATTGGCTAACCTCCGTGCTTCGCACTGCGGTGCGAGCCCCCTTCGGAACGGCCGGGCGGGGGCTCATGGCTTGGCAGCATGCTCTTCGAGCAATGCGAGCACGGCAGGATCCAGCGCGAGGCCGTCGCGCCGGTGGCGTGCCAGGTTGTCCAGCTCGATCTCGCCCGGCACAAGGACGGGACGCGATGCCTCCGCGGGCGGGCTGCCATGGAGGATGGCCGCGAAATCGTTCATGCGCTGCGCGAGCCATATGGTGGAGCCGAGGTGCCGCGTGTCGATGAGGATGAAGAAGTGCCCCAGGTTCTGCGGCTCGTCGGGTGCATCGACCCACGACTTCACATGCGTGAGGTAGGCCGCGCCCGACAGCAGGCCGGCAAAGAGGTCCACGAGCAACGCCAGCCCGTAGCCCTTGTGCCCGCCGATCGGAAGCAGGAAGCCTTCGAGCGCCGCCGCCGGATCGGTCGTGGTGCGGCCCGCCTTGTCGGTCGCCCAGGTGACCGGAATCGCATCGCCGCGCTTGAGCGCGTTGCGGATCTTGGCGCGGGCGGCCACGCTGATGGCCATGTCCAGCAGGAACGGACGGCCGCCTGGGTTCGGCACGGCGAAGCCAACCGGGCTGTTGCCCAGGCGCGCATCGCTGCCGCCCCACGGCGCGATGGTGGTGGTGGCATTGCTGCCGATGATGCTCGCGAAGCCGGCTTCGGCCGCAATCAGCGAATAGGGCGAGACCGGGCCGAAGTGGTTGCTGCCGCGCGCGAAGGCGACGCCCACGCCTGTCTGCCTGGCCGTGTCCATGGCCGCTTCCAGCGCGCGCATGCCAACCAGGGGGCCGACGCCGTTGTCGCCGTCGATGCAGACGATGGCGGGCGCCCGCTGCTCCCGCGTGATGCGCGGCCTGGCCTTGATGCCGCCGACGCCCAACCGCTCCCCGTAGGACTCGATGCGGCCGAGGCCGTGCGTGGACAGGCCGAACAGATCGGCCATGACCAGGATCCTGGCGACGTCGCGTGCGTCCTCGTGCGCGAGCCCGAGGCCCTCGAAGGCGCGCGTGCCGAGTTCAAGCAATTCGGGCTCGCGCAGGACGCGTTGTTTTTCAATGGTCGTGTTCATGATGGCTTTCAGGTGATGGATGGCGGCTTCATTCGGCTTTGAGGCCGGCCTTGCGCACGACGCTGCCCCAGCGGTCGCGCTCGGCCTTGATGAATTTGGCGAACTCCGCAGGTGCCATGGGCGACGCCGTGCTGCCGTCTTCCTCGAGGCGCGCACGCACGGCCGGAACGCCCAGCGCCTTGACCGCGGCCTCGTGCAGACGGCTGACGATCTCCGGCGGCGTCCTGGCCGGCGCCAGGATGCCGAACCACTGGGAGCTGTCGAAGCCGGGATAGCCGAGCTCGGCCACCGTGGGAACGCTGGGCAGTGCGCTCAGCCGCTGCGGTGAGCCGCTCGCGATGATCCTGATCTTTCCGGCCTTGGCCTGCGCGATGAAGCCGGGCGGTCCGGCGGAAGCGGCGTCGGTGTTTCCCGCCAGCAGGTCGTTGAGCTGGGCGCCGGTGCCCTTGTACGGCACATGGGTGACGTCGATGTGGGCCGTGACCTTCAGCATCTCGAACGCCAGGTGGCCGGCACTGCCGTTGCCCGCGGAGCCATAGTTGAGCTTGCCGGGCTGGGCCTTGGCCAGCGCGACAAACTCCGCAAGCGTCTGCGCGGGCACCTTCGCGCCCACGGCAAACACCATCGGCACCTTGGCCAGCAGGGCGACCGGCGCGAAATCCTCGTCGCCATACGGCAGCTTGCCGAACATCGCGGGATTGACCGCCAGGGTGCCGACGTGCCCCAGCACGATGTTGTAGCCATCGGGCGCCGCGCGCGCCACTTCCTGCATGGCGATGATGCCGGAGGCGCCGGCCTTGTTGTCGACGATCACGGCCTGTCCGAGCGTTCTGGACATCTCGTTGGCGAGCAGCCGCGCAATGACGTCGGAACTCCCTCCCGGCCCATATGGCACGACGAGGCGCACCGGCTTTTCCGGCCAGGCCGCGTGGGCGAACGGTGCCGTCGCCGCGAGCGAGGCTGCGGCAATCAGGAAGGCCGTTCGGCGCAAGGCCGCGAACGGCGCTGTCCATCGGCGATGGGGCGTGCGGATCGATGTGGGCATGGATGTCTGTCTCTTGGTGGTGCGGCCTCGGACATGGGCCGCTGCGAGACGAATGATCTCCAAGCGCACAGCTGGTGTAAATTGCAAATATCCGGGCTACTTTTGCTTCAAACGCATGAATTTCGATCTGGCCGATCTGCGGGCTTTCTTGTCGGTGGCCGATTTCTCGAGCTTCCGCGCGGCCTCCKACAACCTGCACCTGTCGCAGTCCGCGTTGTCGCGCCGCATCGACAAGCTCGAATCGGCGCTGGGCGTGACCCTGTTCAATCGGACCACGCGCAAGGTCGAGCTCACGACCATCGGGCGGGCCTTCGTGCCCAAGGCGCGCAGCGTCATGCGCGAACTGGAGGACGCGCTCGTCGGCATCAAGGAAGTCACCGACCGGGTCTCCGGCCAAGTCACCATCGCCTGCGTGCCGTCGGCGGTCGGCTACTTCCTGCCTGCGGCGATCAAGCAGTTCCACGAGGCCTACCCGAGGGTGCGCATTCGCCTCATCGACGAATCGTCCGCCGAGATCCTCATGGCCGTGGCCCGCGGAGACGCGGACTTCGGCTTGACCTACATCGGCACCCAGGAGCCCGACATCGATTTCGAACCGCTGCTCGAAGAGCGCTTCGTCGTCGCCTGCCCCGCCGGGCATCCGCTTGCGAAGCACAAGCGCGTCACCTGGGCCGAACTGGCGCGGCACGAATACGTGACCATTGCGCAGGGCAGCGGCAACCGCTTCCTGATCGACCAGGCCCTCAGCCATGTGGAGAGCAAGCC
>NZ_JBFTPJ010000738.1:0-3005 GCF_056398445.1 Variovorax sp. 01T439_2 | reverse complement strand
CCCGTGAAGCCGGCCGACGTGGTCTGGACCTATTCGGGCGTGCGCCCGCTGCTCGACGATGCGTCGGGCGACCCCTCGGCCGTCACGCGCGACTACATGCTCGAGTCGAACACCACCGCGGCACCGCTGCTGTCGGTGTGGGGCGGCAAGATCACCACCTTCCGCAAGCTGGCCGAGGACGCGGCCGACGAGGTCGGCAAGATGCTCGGCCAGTCGAGCGCGCAGCGTCCGCCCTGGACCGATGGCGCCTTCCTGGCCGGCGGCGATCTTTCCGCATGGATCGGCGCCGCCACTCGGCCCGACGACGATTTCGAACGCTTCGTGGCCGCGGTGCAGGCGCGCCATGCATGGCTGGACGCCAAGCTCGCGCGGAGGCTGGCAMGTGCCTACGGCGCGCGCGTGGCCGAGCTGCTCGGCGACGCCAAGTCCATGGAAGACATGGGCGAAGCCGTGGCACCCGGCCTTCACGAGCGCGAGCTGCGCTTCCTGCAACAGAACGAATGGGCCGTGAGCGCCGACGACGTGCTCTGGCGCCGCTCGAAGCTCGGCCTGCGCTACACGGCCGAAGAGCGCCGGCAGGTGGCCGCCTGGCTGCAGGCACGCACCACCAACAACAGCTACATGATCAACGGGGAGCGCTGATGCAATTGACTCTGGAGCGCGTCACCAAGAAGGTCGGCGCGCAGACCTGGCTCTACGAACAGAGCATTGCGCCCCAAAGCGGCGCGGTCACCGTGCTGCTGGGCGCCACGCAGGCCGGCAAGACCAGCCTGATGCGCCTGATGGCGGGGCTCGACACGCCCAGCACCGGCCGCGTGCTGGTCGACGGCAAGGACGTGACCGGCATGCCGGTGCGCGAGCGCAACGTGGCCATGGTGTACCAGCAGTTCATCAACTATCCGTCGCTCACCGTGGCCGACAACATCGCCTCGCCGCTCAAGCTGCGCGGCGAGTCCAACATCGAGGCGCGCGTGAAGGCGCTGGCCGACAAGCTGCACATCGGCATGTTCCTCGACCGCCTGCCGGCCGAGCTGTCGGGCGGGCAGCAGCAGCGCGTGGCGCTGGCGCGCGCGCTGGCCAAGAACGCGCCGCTGATGCTGCTCGACGAACCGCTGGTGAACCTCGACTACAAGCTGCGCGAAGGCCTGCGCGAAGAACTCACGCAGCTTTTTGCCACCGGCGATTCGACGGTCATCTACGCCACCACCGAACCCGGCGAGGCGCTGCTGCTCGGCGGCTACACGGCCGTGATGGACGAGGGCGAACTGCTGCAATACGGCCCGACCGCCGAGGTGTTCCATGCGCCGCAATCGCTGCGCGTGGCGCGCGCCTTCAGCGATCCGCCGATGAACCTGCTGGCCGGCACCGCAACGCCCGGCCGCGTGCAACTCGCAGGCGGACCGGTGCTGGCGCTGGCGGTGCCTGAAAGCGTTTCGGGCGCGGTCACCGTCGGCCTGCGCGCGAGTGCATTGAACGTGGACGCGGGGGAGGGCGACATCGCCTTGCCCGGCAAGGTGGAGCTGGCCGAGATCTCGGGCTCCGACACCTTCGTGCACGTCGAGACGGCGGTCGGCGAACTGGTGGCGCAGCTCACCGGCGTGCACCGCTTCGAGCTGGGCACGCCGATCACGCTGTACTTCAGCGCCTCGCAAGCCTATGTGTTYGATGCCGGCGAAAAGCTGGCGCTCGCGCCGGCATGGCGCAAAGGAAGCTGACATGGCACGCATCGATCTCGACCTGGCCCACGCCTACCGCCCCAACCCGAAGCAGGACAGCGACTATGCGCTGCTGCCGCTCAAGATGAGCTTCCGCGATGGTGGCGCGTACGCCTTGCTCGGCCCCTCGGGCTGCGGCAAGACGACCATGCTCAACATCATCTCGGGCCTGCTGGTGCCGTCTCAGGGCACGGTGACCTTCGATGGCCGCGACATGACGCGCGCCACGCCGCAGGAGCGCAACATCGCGCAGGTGTTCCAGTTTCCGGTGATCTACGACACCATGACCGTGGCCGAGAACCTCGCGTTTCCGCTGCGCAACCGCAAGGTGCCCGAAGACCAGATCAGGAAGCGCGTGGGCGAGATTGCCGAAATGCTCGACATGAGCGGGCAGCTGAACCAGCGCGCCTCGGGCCTCGCGGCCGATGCCAAGCAGAAGATCTCGCTCGGCCGCGGCCTGGTGCGCAGCGACGTCTCGGCGGTGCTGTTCGACGAGCCGCTGACGGTGATCGATCCGCACCTCAAGTGGCAGCTGCGCCGCAAGCTCAAGCAGATCCACCGCGAGCTCAAGCTCACGCTGATCTACGTCACGCACGACCAGGTCGAGGCGCTCACCTTCGCCGAAGAGGTGGTGGTGATGACGCGCGGCAAGGCCGTGCAGGTGGGCAGCGCCGAGGCGCTGTTCGAGCGGCCCGCGCATACCTTCGTGGGCCACTTCATCGGCTCGCCGGGCATGAACTTTCTTTCGGCGAAGAGCGCGAACGGCGCGCTCGAGGTGGCGGGCACGCCGCTCGTGCCGACGCGCGAACTGCCGCAGGGCGCGCTCAAGATCGGCATCCGGCCCGAGTACCTGCGCCTGTCGAACGCGGGCGCCGCCGGCGCCGTGCCGGCCGTGGTGAAGCAGGTGCAGGACGTCGGCACGCACGCCATGCTGAGCGCCGAGGTCGACGGCGGCGTGGTCAAGGTGCGCCTGCACTCGGACGACCAGCCGCCGGCCGTGGGCGACACCGTGTGGCTGCGGGTGCTCGACACCCACACCTGCTTCTACAAGGACGAGGAGCTGGTGGCATGAACACCCCGATCACAAACAGCCTGGTGCCTTTGTCTTTCTCCCTCCCCTTCCGGGGGAGGGCCGGGGTGGGGGCAAGCGGCGCCTCCATCGGGCGCTCTGCCTGCCCACATCCCAACCTTCCCCCGCAAGGGGAAGGAGCCAAGCCATGAACGCAACCAACAAGCCCATCAATCAAAAGGCCTGGTGGCTCGTGCTGCCGGTGCTGATCTGCGTGGCCT
>NZ_JBFTPJ010000737.1:0-3005 GCF_056398445.1 Variovorax sp. 01T439_2 | reverse complement strand
CCGTATTCCTTTTCGAGGATCTCGCCATCTTCGGCGGCGTCGAACAGGCCGAGCGGCGTCTCGTTGACCGGCGAACCCTGGATGGCATAGAAGGGCACATGCTCCATGAGCTGCTTCAGGCGCTCGGCGATCGAGCTCTTGCCGCCGCCGACCGGGCCGAGCAGATAGAGGATCTGCTTCTTTTCCTCCAGGCCCTGCGCGGCATGCCTGAAGTACGACACCACCTGCTCGATGGCGTCCTCCATGCCGTAGAACTCCTTGAACGCCGGGTAGATCTTGATGACCTTGTTCGCGAAGATCCGCGAAAGCCGGGAATCGTTGCGCGTGTCGACCAGCTCGGGTTCGCCGATGGCCTTGAGCATCCGCTCGGACGCAGTGGCATACGCGGTGGGGTCGCGTTTGCAGATATCCAGGAAGTCCTGCAGCGAGAGAACTTCCTCGCGGGTGCGCTCGTAACGGGCGGCAAAGTTGCTGATCACATCCATGGTCACGCCTCCATCAGGTCTGCGGGTTTATTGGACCCGAAGCCAGCAGCCGCAACGCGTAGCAACTTTTTAAAGGTGTACCGCCCATGGCTGCAAGCCATCGAAACTCCCTTAATCTCCATCTGCACAAACAGCATAAAGCAAAGAGTGCACCCGGAAAATTCTTTGTTAAATCAGAACCACAGTGCCGAGTAAAGTTCCTGAGAAAAACCCGCAGCATTTGGCAATTCCAGCTAAATTTCAGGGTTCGGGCTATCGATCTCAGCGCCACCCTGCCGCCCAGTGAAAATACCTATGGCGATCGGCATATGCAGTCATTGCATCTTTTCCGGCGAAAGCACCTCCTAATGAGCCCCCGGCGGCTCAAAGCAGTTACACACCAATAACGCGCCGGGTCGTGTTTAGGTTTATTGCTCAATCGAAAAATATATAAAAGCAATCTGCGCGCCATCTTTTGATGGGCATGTCGCGCATGTGGGCGTGGGAAAGCGCGCCAAGGCGTGGTCGGCGGGGTTCCGAGGGGGTGTCGTCAATGGTGCGCGGCACCGAACGAGGTCGGCAGGCACCGTTCGCGTGCGCGAAGCAGCGCGGCACCCAAGCGAGTGCGCGCCGCGCTTTCTAACTGCTTGAAAAGACAGGGGAATCGGCTGCGCCGGGCCTTCAGCTGAAGAATTCCTTGGCCTTGTCGAACCAGCCCTTGTCGGTCGGGCTGTGCTTGTCGCCGCCCTTCTTGAGCGATTCGTCCAGCTCCTTGAGCAGCTTGCGCTGGTGCTCGGTGAGCTTGACCGGCGTTTCGACGCGCACGTGGCAGTACAGGTCGCCCGGATAGCTGGAGCGCACGCCCTTGATGCCCTTGCCGCGCAGGCGGAACTGCTTGCCGCTCTGGGTGCCATCGGGAATGTCGATGGCGGCGGCGCCCTTGAGCGTGGGCACGCTGATCTCGCCGCCCAGCGCCGCGGTGGTCATGCTCACGGGCACGACGCAGTGCAGGTCGTCGCCATCGCGCTCGAACAGCTCGTGCTTCTTGAGCCGGATCTCGATATACAGGTCGCCCGGCGGCCCGCCGTTGGTGCCCGGTTCGCCGTTGCCGGTGCTGCGGATGCGCATGCCGTCGTCGATGCCGGCCGGGATCTTGACCTCGAGCGTCTTGTTGTTCTTGATCTTGCCCTGGCCATGGCACACGGTGCAGGGCTCGGGAATGATCTTGCCGCTGCCGTGGCAGGTGGGGCAGGTCTGCTGCACGCTGAAGAAGCCCTGGCGCATCTGCACGGCGCCGGCGCCGTGGCAGGTGGTGCAGGTGATGGGCTTGGTGCCAGGCTTGGCGCCGGTGCCCTTGCAGGTGCCGCAGTCGTCCCAGCTGGGGATGCGGATCTGCGCTTCCTTGCCCTCGGCCGCTTCTTCCAGCGTGACCTCCATCGCATAGCTCAGGTCGCTGCCGCGGAACACCTGGCGCCCGCCGCTGGTGCGCCCGCGCGCGCCGCCGAACACGTCGCCGAAGATGTCGCCAAAGGCCTCCGCAAAGCCGCCGAAGCCTTCGGCACCGGGGCCGCCGCGCATGTTGGGGTCGACGCCGGCGTGGCCGTACTGGTCGTAGGCCGCGCGCTTTTGCGCGTCCGACAGCATTTCGTAGGCTTCCTTGACCTCCTTGAACTTGGTCTCGGCGTCCTTGGTGGTATCGCCGTGGTTGCGGTCCGGGTGGTGCTTCATCGCAAGCTTGCGATAAGCCTTCTTGATTTCCTCCTCGCTCGCGTTCTTGGGAACGCCGAGGGTTTCGTAGTAGTCGCGTTTTGTGGCCATGGCTGGTTCGGTCGGGGCGGGCGGGAAGCCGTAACTTGAAGCGAGAAAGGCTGGAACACCCGGTCAGGTGGTCCAGCCTCGTTCGAAGGACTGAAGATCAGCCCTTCTTGACTTCCTTGACCTCGGCGTCGACCACGTTGTCGTCGGCCGGTGCGCTTGCAGCTTCCGGGCCAGCAGCGGCACCCGGGCCGCCGGCGGCGCCTGCCGCGGCCTGCGCATCGGCATACATCTTTTCGCCGAGCTTCTGGCTTGCGGTCATCAGCGTGTTGGTCTTTTCCTCGATCGAGGCCTTGTCCTCGCCCTTGAGGGCTTCTTCCAGATCCTTGATCGCGGCTTCGATCTTTTCCTTCTCGCCGGCGTCCAGGCTCGCGCCGTGCTCGCCGAGCGACTTCTTCACGCTGTGCACCATGGCTTCGCCCTGGTTGCGGGCCTGCGCGAGCTCGACCTTCTTCTTGTCCTCGGCCGCGTTGAGCTCGGCGTCCTTCACCATCTTCTGGATCTCGTCTTCCGACAGGCCCGAGTTCGCCTTGATGGTGATCTTGTTTTCCTTGCCGGTGCCCTTGTCCTTGGCGCCCACGTGCAGGATGCCGTTGGCGTCGATGTCGAAGCTCACCTCGATCTGCGGCGTGCCGCGCGCTGCCGGCGGGATGCCCTCGAGGTTGAATTCGCCCAGCAGCTTGTTGCCCGAGGCGATCTCGCGCTCGCCCTGGAACACCTTGATGG
>NZ_JBFTPJ010000736.1:0-4228 GCF_056398445.1 Variovorax sp. 01T439_2 | reverse complement strand
GCGCAACTCGGAGATTGGCCCGGCCCGCTTCGTCTGGCGCTACCATCCAAAGGTCTTACTTTCAAGCCTGCAAAAGGAGGAGCCTCGATGGCTGCACAGCCCCCCACCGTGCCGCGTGGCAAGACGTCGCTCGACAAGACGCTCAAGAAGAGCGAAGAAGTGGCCGCCGATGTGCAGCGGGCCTCGGACAATCTCGCCGTCGTGAACACGGTGCTCGAACAGGAGCTGCCGGACGAAGTGCAGGTTGGCGAGGTGGCGCAGGCCATCGAGCAGACGGGCCAGCTCGAGCAGAAGCTCGCCAAGTCGGCCGAGAAGCTGGCCGAGGTCAACGCGGCATTGAGCGAAGAAATCGAGAAGCGCCGCGAGGTAACGGCCGAGCGCGATGAAAGCCAGGCGCTGGCCGAAGAGCTCAAGGCAAGGATCCGCTCCGACAACCAGCACTGAGCGCAGCGCCGCGCCAGAACGCGCTGTCCGTATCCCTTCTCCTACGCTGCGGCCGCGTCCGGCACGCTACGCTATTGGTTCTCAGAACGAAACCACGGCATGGCCCTCATCACGTTCCTCGTCGAGGACAACAAGACCATCAGGGACAACCTGGTCCCGGCCCTCGAAGATCTGGTCAACGGCCAGGTCGTCGGCTTTGCCGAAACCGAAACGGATGCGCTCGCCTGGCTCGCCGTTCATCCCCATGACTGGCAACTGCTCATCGTCGACCTGTTCCTGAAGGAAGGCTCCGGCCTGGGCGTGCTCTCGGGCTGCAAGGCGCGCGGTCCGGGCCAGCGCGTCGTGGTGCTGAGCAACTACGTCACCGCCGACATCCGCGCACGCTGCGAAGCGCTGGGTGCCGATGCGGTGTTCGACAAGTCGCGCGATCTCGACGCCTTCATCGAATACTGCAACACCGACCGGCCCTCGGGCTTCGCAAGCCTGGCCTGAAAAGCACGGCCGGCAGGCACAAAAAAAGGGCCCGAAGGCCCTTTTCTCTTTTGCGCGCCTGGATCAGCGAACCACGGCGATCTGCGTACGCACGCCACCCTTGTAGGTGAAGAGCGTCAGCGCGCCGTTCTTGATGTCGCCCTTTTCGTCGAAGGCGATCGGGCCGGTCACGCCCTTGTATTGCACCTTGCCGACTTCGGGCAGGTACTTTTCAGGGTCGGCGGAACCGGCCTTGACCATGGCCGTCGCCGCCCATGAACTTGACGTTCAGGCCGAGCTGCTTGACCTGCTTGAGCATCGGGCCGCCGACGGCGTCCATGCCGCCGAAGAACAGCACGTCAGGCTTGGCGGACTTGAGCTTGGTCAGGATGGCGTTGAAGTCGGTCGACTTGTCGGTGGTGAATTCGTGGCCCACGATGGTCCCGCCGGCAGCCTTGGCCGCCTTCTCGAACTCTTCGGCAACGCCCTGGCCGTAGGCCGTGCGGTCGTCGATCACGGCAATGTTCTTGCCCTTGAGCGTTTCGACGGCGTACTTGCCGAGCGTGCCGCCGAGCTGGGTGTCGTCGGCCACCACGCGGAACGTGGTCTTGAAGCCCTGGCGCGTGTACTTGGGGTTGGTTGCCGACGGCGAGACCTGCGGAATGCCGGCGTCGCTGTAGAGCTTGGAAGCAGGAATGGTCGTGCCCGAGTTCAGGTGGCCGACGATGCCGTTGACCTTGCTGTCGACCAGCTTCTGGGCCACTGCGGTGCCTTGCTTCGGATCGCCGGCGTCGTCTTCTGCCAGCAGTTCGAACTTGGCAACCTTGTCGCCGATCTTCAGGCCCTTGGCATTGAGGTCTTCGATGGCCATCTTGGCGCCGAGCTCGTTGTCCTTGCCCAGGTGGGCAATGGCACCGCTGGTGGGGCCGACGTGGCCGATCTTGACGATCAATGCATCTGCCGGAGGCGCTGCAGGTGCGGGGGCCGCTGCCGTGGGCGCCGGAGCGGCGGGCGCAGCAGCTTCTTCTTTCTTGCCGCAAGCCACAAGCGTGAGAGCAGCCAGTGCGACCGCAGTCCATTTCAATTGCATGAGAACCTCCAGAACATTGATGAATAAACCAAAAACCGGTCGTGTGATCCGGGCGCGAAGACCTCGCAAGTTTCGCGCCGCAGACCAGCGGCACCCTCCCGCCCCATCGACCTGGCGCGCAGTTTAGCTGAAGCTTTATGCGCCGGAAGCTGGCGTAGACCCTGTGTTTTCAGAGAGCTCGGCGGCCATGGCTTCGATCACCAAGGCACGCAGCACGGCCTCGATTTCCTCCCGCAGCCGGGGCACCATCGCATCGAGCTGCTGCTGCACGGCGGCCGAGACCGTGTCGCTCAGGCGCTCTTCCAAAGACAGGTCGACGCGCTGCAGCACGCGGTGCAGAAGCTGCTCTTCGAGGCGGACGATTTCGGCCTCGGAACGCTGCTCGGCCGGAGGCAATGCCACGGCTTCGGCGGGGTCGACCGCCGGTGGTGGCGGCGCGCTGGCGGGCGTTGCCGCCTCGGCGGCAGGCGGCTCGGCGGGGAGGTCGAGCACCGTGGTCAGCGTGGGAACGAACCGGGGCGGCGTGCGCAGCGTGCTGGCCATCAGGAGGCGCTCCTTGCAAAGTCGTGCGGCTGGATCGAATAGCCCCGGTCGGCATAGTGGCGCCAGCGCGAGCGGCCGATCTGCCGATCGTCGGTCTCGTTGCTCACGATGTCGACCAGGCGCTCGAAGCGCTCGAAGCCGACGGGCACCGTGGGCCCGAGATTGACCAGCATCTCGCGGTGCGCGAGCCCCGCGGCGTCCGCGCCCTCGGCGCAAAGAATGACCGGCGAGCGCGCCACCAGGTGGGGCTGCGCATCGCCGCGGCAATGCGCGATGAAGTCGCAGGGCGAGAGCTGCCAGAGCGCCGCATCGACCGCCTCCAGCATCTGCGGCTCGCCCACCACGACCACCCGCAAGCCGCGCACGCTCACGGCCTTGCGCACCAGCCGGCAGGCGTAGTTCGCCTTGTCCGGCAGATTGAAATGAAAGCCGATTTCCGTCACTGCGCGGACCGGGCCTTGCGCGCGGCCGCGCCGGGCTCCTTGCGCGCCGCCTTCTTGGGCGATACCGCCTGGGCCGCGCCGCTGCGCGCGCGTTCCATCAGATAGGAGACCAGCAGGCCCACCGGCCGGCCGGTCGAGCCCTTGGCCGCCCCGCTCTTCCAGGCCGTGCCTGCGATGTCCAGGTGGGCCCAGGTGAAATCGCCGGCAAAGCGCTGCAGGAACTTGGCCGCGGTGATGGCGCCGCCGGCTCGGCCGGCCACGTTGGCGACGTCGGCAAAGTTGCTCTTCAGGCCTTCGGCGTATTCGTCGTCCAGCGGCAGCCGCCAGCAGCGGTCCTGCGACTGCTCGCCGGCCGCCTGGAGCGCCTCGGCCAGCGAATCGTCGCTGGTGAACAGGCCGCTGCGCACGCCGCCCAGCGCCACCACGCAGGCGCCGGTGAGCGTGGCGATGTCGATCACGGCCGCGGGCTCGAAGCGCTTGGCATAGGTGAGCGCGTCGCACAGGATGAGGCGGCCTTCGGCATCGGTGTTGAGCACTTCGATGGTCTGGCCGCTCATGCTGGTCACCACGTCGCCGGGCTTGATCGCGCGGCCGTCGTTCATGTTCTCGCACGAGGGCACGAGGCCCACCACGTTGATGGCCGGCTGGATCTCGCCAAGCGCGCGGAAGGTGCCCAGCACGCTGGCCGCGCCGCACATGTCGAACTTCATTTCGTCCATTTCGGCCGCCGGCTTGAGCGAGACGCCGCCGGTGTCGAAGGTGATGCCCTTGCCGACCAGCACCACGGGCGCCTRGTCCTTGGGCCCGCCCTGGTAGCGCAGCACGATGAAACGCAGCGGTTCGGCCGAGCCTTGCGCCACGGCCGCGAACGAGCCCATGCCGAGTTTTTGCACTTCCTTGGGACCCAGCACCTCGCATTTGACGCGGGGCAGCTTGCCGAGCTCCTTGGCGGCCTCGGCCAGCAGCGTGGGCGTGCAGTAGTTGCCGGGGCGGTTGCCCCACTCCTTGGCGAGCTCGATGCCGGCGACGGTGGCACGGGCTTCGTCGAAGGCCGTGCCCACCGCTGCCGCGTCGGCCACGCCGAGCGTCAGGTGGCGGATGGTGCGCCCGTTCTCGCCGTTCGAGGTCTTGGCCTTGGTGGTGGTGTAGACGTAGCTGGCGTCGGCGGCGGCGGCCACCGCGCTGCCCACGGCACGTAGCTGGCGTCGGCGGCGGCGGCCACCGCGCTGCCCACGGC
>NZ_JBFTPJ010000735.1:0-3010 GCF_056398445.1 Variovorax sp. 01T439_2 | reverse complement strand
GTCCTTGATGCCGCGCTGCTTGAGCTCGGCGCGGGCGCCTTCGACCATGCGGTTGACTTCGGACTGGATGGTGCCGACCGGCAGGGTCAGCGTGATCTTGCGTTCGAGCTTCTCGAGAGTTTCAACGGTCACGGTCATGGTGTCTTCCTTGTGAGGGGTGTGGCTGGTGCGCGGGGCCGGACTCGAACCGGCACGTTCTTGCGAACGTCAGGACCTAAACCTGGTGCGTCTACCAATTTCGCCACCCGCGCTTGCCAAATTTTTCAGGTGAATGCAAAGGCGGACGGCCCTGGTGCCGCGGACCCCCGATTGCCGGATGCCCGCCGCCCAAAGACCGTCCGCCTGAAATCGGTCAACCGCGTATTTTAAGCGCTAATCGGGAGCTCTTTCGGCTCCCGCTTGACGCGGAAGGCGGCGGCGTACATTGCCGGCAGCGCCAGCAGGGTCAATACGGTCGCCACGATCAGCCCGCCCATGATGGCCACGGCCATCGGCCCCCAGAACACGCTGCGGGAGAGCGGAATCATCGCCAGCACCGCCGCGGCCGCCGTCAGTACGATCGGCCGCAGGCGCCGCACGGCCGATTCCACGATCGCGTCCCAGGCCGGCACGCCGGCCTCGCGGTCGCTCTCGATCTGGTCGATCAGGATCACCGCGTTGCGCTGGATCATGCCCATCAGCGCGATCACGCCCAAAAGCGCCACGAAGCCGAACGGCCGGTTCAGCAGCAGCAGCGCACCGGCCACGCCGGCGATGCCCATCGGTCCGGTGATGAACACCAGCAGCGAGCGGCTGAAGCTGTGCAGCTGCAGCATCAGGAGCGTGAACACCAGGAACAGCATGATCGGCACGCCCGCCACGATGGAGGCCGAGCCCTTGCTGCTTTCCTCGACCGCGCCCGCCACCTCGATGCGGTAGCCGCCCTCGCCGGCCGCGTGCCAGCCGGCCTCGAGCTGGCGCAGCTTCGGCAGCAGCTGCTCGGTCACCGTGGCGCCCTGCAGGCCTTCGACCACGTCGCCCTGCACGGTGATGGCGTAGTCGCGGTTCTCGCGCCACATCACGCCGGGTTCCCAGCTGAACACCGGCCGGGCGATCTGCGTCAGCGGAATCGAGCGGCCCGAGGTGGTGGGCAGGTAGGCGTTGCCGATGTCCGAGATGGCCTCGCGCTCGTCGGCCGACTGGCGCAGCACGATGTCGATCAGCAGGTCGTTCTCGCGGTACTGGCCCACGGTGGTGCCGGAGAACATGGTCTTGGAAGCCTGGGCGATCGCCTGGCTGGTGACGCCGAGCGCGCGCGCCTTGGCCTGGTCGACCTCCAGACGGATCACCTTGACCGATTCGTTCCAGTTGTCGTTCACGCCGCGCATGTTGGCGTTCTCGCGCAGCACGGCCTTGACCTCGTCGGCATGCCCACGCAGCTGGGCAGGGTCGGTACCGATCACGCGGAACTGCACCGGATACGGCACCGGTGGCCCGTTGGGCAGCAGCTTCACGCGGCCGCGCACTTCGGGGAACTCCTGCGCCAGGAGCGCGGGCAGCTTGATGCGCAGGGTCTCCCGCACCTTCAGGTCCTTGGCCAGCACGATGAGCTGCGAGACGTTGGTCTGCGGAAAGACCTGGTCCAGCGGCAGGTAGAAGCGCGGCACGCCGGAGCCGATCCAGGTGCTGACCGTCTTCACGCCCTCTTCCTTCATGATGCGCTGCTCGACGCGTTTGGCGACTTCTTCGTTGGCCGCGAACGAGGTGCCTTCGGGGAACCAGATGTCCACCATGATCTCCGGCCGGCTCGAATCCGGGAAGAACTGCTGCTGCACCTTGCCCATGCCGAAGATGCCGAGCGCGAAGATCAGCACCGTGGCACCGATGGTCAGCCAGCGGTGCTGCACGCACCAGTTCACCGCGCCGCGGAAGTTGTTGTAGAACGGCGTGTCGAACAGCTCGTGCGGCGGCGCATCGGGGTCGTGCGGCTTGACCTTGAGCAGCAGCGTGCCCAGGTAGGGCACGAAGTACACCGAGACGATCCACGACAGCACCAGCGCGATCACCGTCACCGCGAAGATCGCGAAGGTGTATTCGCCCGTGACCGACTTGGCGATGCCGATCGGCAGGAAGCCCGCAGCCGTGATGAGCGTGCCGGTCAGCATGGGCTTGGCCGTGACGTCGTAGGCGAAGGTGGCGGCGCGCACCTTGTCGTAGCCCTCCTCCATCTTGCGCACCATCATCTCGACCGCGATGATCGCGTCGTCCACCAGGAGGCCGAGCGCGATGATCAGCGAGCCCAGCGATATCTTGTGCAGCCCGATGCCGAAGTAGTTCATGGCCAGGAAGGTCACGGCCAGCACCAGCGGGATCGTGATGGCCACCACCAGCCCGGGCCGGATGTCGATGTACCAGCCGAAGCGCCCGCCCTTGTGCAGGCCCAGCGAGATGATGCTCACGGCCAGCACGATGGCCACCGCCTCGATCAGCACGCCGACGAATTCATTGACCGAGCTGGACACCGACACCGGCTGGTCCTGCACCTGCGCAAGCTTCACGCCGGCCGGCAGGCGCTGGTCGATCTCCGCGGTGGTGGCGCGCAGCGCCTTGCCCAGCGCGATGATGTCGCCGCCCTTGGCCATGGAAACGCCGAGCGCGACAACTTCCTTGCCCTGGTGGTGCACCTTCACGGCCGGCGGATCGATGTAGCCGCGATGGATCTCGGCGATGTCGCCGAGCCTGAGCTGGTTGCCCGAGCTGCCGCGGATCGGCATCTCGCGCAGCTGCTCCACGTTGGTGAACTGCCCGCCCACGCGCACCTGCACCACGTCCAGCGGCGACTGGATCGTGCCCGCGCTTTCGATCGCATTTTGCGAGCCGAGCTGGGCCAGCACCGCGTTGAAGTCCAGCCCCAGTTGCGCGACGCGCTTCTGCGAGATCTCGATGTAGACCTTCTGGTCCTGCACGCCGAACTGGTCGACCTTGGCCACGTCCTTCACGCGCAGCAGCTGCTGGCGCACCTCGTCGGCCA
>NZ_JBFTPJ010000734.1:0-3015 GCF_056398445.1 Variovorax sp. 01T439_2 | reverse complement strand
GCATCACGTTGAGCGCGCCGAGCTGCGGATAGGTCGAGACGAAGATCGCCGGAATGATCGCGAAGTACTTCGCCACGTCGTTCGCAATCGAGAAGGTGGTGAGCGAGCCGCGCGTCATGAGCAGCGCCTTGCCGGTCTCCACCACCTCGAGCAGCTTGGTCGGGTTCGAATCTAGGTCGACCATGTTGCCGGCCTCCTTCGCGGCCTGCGTGCCGCTGCCCATGGCCACCGCCACGTCGGCCTGCGCGAGGGCGGGCGCGTCGTTGGTGCCGTCGCCGGTCATCGCGACCAGGCGGCCTTCGGACTGGTACTGGCGGATCAGCGCGAGCTTGTCCTCGGGCGTGGCCTCGGCCAGGAAGTCGTCGACGCCGGCCTCGGCCGCAATGGCCGCGGCGGTGAGCTTGTTGTCGCCGGTGATCATCACGGTCTTGATGCCCATGCGGCGCAGCTCGGCAAAGCGCTCCTTGATGCCGGTCTTGACGATGTCCTTGAGCTCGACCACGCCGAGCACGCGGTTGCCCTCGGCCACGGCCAGCGGCGTGCTGCCGCGGCGCGCCGTTTCCTCGGAGGCGCGCAGCACCTCGGCCGGCATGCTGCCGCCGAGCGATTCGACATGCCGGCGGATCGCATCGACGGCGCCCTTGCGCAGCAGCACCGCGTCGGTGTCGAGACTGTTCGGTGCAGCCGGCAGGTCGACGCCGCTCATGCGGGTCTGGGCCGTGAACGGCACGAAGCGCGCGCCTTCGACTGATGTGGCATCGAGTCCATCGCGACGTGCGAGCTCGACGATGCTGCGGCCCTCGGGTGTTTCATCGGCCAGCGACGCAAGCATGGCGGCCCGCGCGAGGCGGCCCTTCGGCACGCCGGGTGCGGGCAGGAAAGCGCTGGCCTGGCGGTTGCCGTGCGTGATGGTGCCCGTCTTGTCGAGCAGCAGCACGTCGACGTCGCCGGCGGCTTCCACCGCGCGGCCCGAGGTCGCGATCACGTTGGCCTGCATCATGCGGCTCATGCCGGCCACGCCGACAGCCGAGAGCAGGCCGCCGATGGTGGTCGGGATCAGGCACACCAGGAGCGCCACCAGCGCGGTGAGCGAYACCACGGTGCCTGCGCCCGCGGCCTCCACGCTGAACACCGAGAACGGCAGCAGCGTGACGGTGACCATCAGGAACACCAGCGTCAGCGCCACCAGGAGGATGGTGAGCGCGATCTCGTTGGGCGTCTTGTGGCGCTTGGCCGCCTCGACCATGCCGATCATGCGGTCGAGGAACGACTCGCCCGGGTTCACCGAGATGCGGACCACCAGCCAGTCRGASAGSAYGCGCGTGCCGCCGGTCACGGCCGAGAAGTCGCCGCCCGATTCGCGCACCACGGGCGCCGATTCGCCGGTGATGGCGCTCTCGTCGACCGAGGCCACGCCTTCGATCACTTCGCCGTCGAGCGGAATGACGTCGCCCGTTTCCACCAGCACCACGTCGCCCTTGCGCAGATTGGGCGCCTGCTCGGGGAGCCACTGGCCACCATGGCGCGGCTCCTGCAGCTTCTTGGCCCAGGTGTCCTTGCGCAGGCCGCGCAGCGAAGCCGCCTGCGCCTTGCTGCGGCCCTCGGCCAGGGCTTCGGCAAAGTTCGCGAACAGCACGGTGAACCACAGCCAGACGGTGATGGCCAGCACGAAGGCGGGCTTCATGCCGGTGTCGCCGGGGAAGCTCAGCGAATGCACCCAGAGCAGCGTCGTGAGGACGCTGCCGATGTAGACGATGAACATCACCGGATTGCGCCACTGCGTGCGCGGATTCAGCTTGGCGAATGCGCCCCACAGCGCGGGCTTCACCAGCGCCGCGTCGAGCAGCGAGAGGGAGGTCTTTGAGTTGGTCATGGTGCGCTCCTTCATTTCCAGAGCACGAGGTGTTCGACCACCGGCCCCAGGGCCAGCGCCGGCACGTAGTTGAGAAGGCCGACCAGCAGCACCGTGCCGATCAGCAAAGAGACGAACAGCGGCCCGTGCGTGGGCAGCGTGCCGCCGGTGACCGGCAGGCGCTGCTTGGCCGCAAGCGAACCGGCAATGGCCAGCACCGGCACGATCACCGCGAAGCGGCCGAGCCACATCGCAAGCCCGAGCAGCCCGTTGTAGAACGGCGTGTTGGCCGACAGCCCCGCGAAGGCGCTGCCGTTGTTGTTGGCGGCCGAACTCAGCGCGTAAAGAATCTCGGAGAAGCCGTGCGCGCCGGGGTTCGCGATGCCGGCCTTGCCCGCGCCGGCCAGCACCGCGACCGCCGTGCCGGCCAGCACCAGCACCGGCGTGACCAGGATCGCGATGGAGATCAGCTTCATCTCGCGCACCTCGATCTTCTTGCCGAGGTACTCGGGCGTGCGGCCGATCATCAGCCCCGCGATGAACACCGCGAGCATCGCGAAGATCAGCATGCCGTAAAGGCCGCTGCCCACGCCGCCGAACACCACCTCGCCCAGCTGCATCAGCACCATGGGCACCATGCCACCGAGCGGCGTGAAGGAGTCGTGCATCGCGTTCACCGCGCCGCACGAAGCGGCCGTGGTGACGGCGGCGAACAGCGCCGAGGCATCGATGCCGAAGCGCACCTCCTTGCCTTCCATGTTGCCGCCGCTTTGCAGCGCGCTGTGCAGCTGGTCGACGCCCAGCGCGCCAAGGAGCGGATTGCCGGCCTGTTCGGCGGGAATGACGACCATCACCGCAACGACGAACATCACCGTCATCGCCGCGAGCACCGCCCAGCCCTGCCGCAGGTCGCCCGCCACGCGCCCGAACGCGAAGCACAGCGCCGCCGGGATCAGGAAGATCGCGATCATCTGCAGCAGGTTGGCGAGCGCGGTCGGGTTCTCGTACGGGTGCGCCGAGTTGGCGTTGAAGAAGCCGCCGCCGTTGGTGCCGAGCATCTTGATGGCTTCCTGCGAAGCCACCGGGCCCATGGCGAGCGTCTGCCCGCCCGCCGCCGTGGCCTCGACCGTCTGCACGGTCTTGTAGGCATCGAGGTTCTGGAT
>NZ_JBFTPJ010000733.1:0-3018 GCF_056398445.1 Variovorax sp. 01T439_2 | reverse complement strand
GCACAACAAGGCGCAAACATCGTGCTCAACGGTTTCGGCGACGCCGAAACCCCCAAGTCCCAGATCGAGGCGCTCGGCGTGCGCGCCGAATACCACGGCGCCGACATGAGCCAGCCCGGCCAGATCGAGGACATGATGAGGTTCGCCGCGTCCAGATTCGGGCGCGTCGACATCCTCGTGAACAACGCCGGCATCCAGCACGTGGCAAAGGTCGAGGACTTCCCGCCTGAACGCTGGGACGCGATCATCGCCATCAACCTCACGAGCGCATTCCACACGACCCGGCTCGCCATACCCGCGATGCGCGAGGCCAACTGGGGCCGCATCATCAACGTGGCATCGGCCCACGGGCTGGTGGCCTCGGCGCAGAAGTCGGCCTACGTGGCGGCCAAGCACGGCATCGTGGGCTTCACCAAGTCGGTGGCGCTCGAAACCGCAACCACCGGCATCACGAGCAATGCGATCTGCCCGGGCTGGGTGCTGACCCAGCTGGTGCAAAAGCAGATCGACGACCGCGCGGCGCGCGAAGGCATCTCGGCCACGCAGGCGCAGAACGAGCTGCTCGGGGAAAAGCAGCCTTCGCTGCRGTTCACCACGGTCGAGCAGCTCGGCGGCCTGGCGGTTTTCCTGTGCTCGCCGGCCGCCGACCAGGTGCGCGGCGTCGCCTGGCAGATGGACGGCGGCTGGACCGCTCAATAAAAGAAGAAGCTATTTGAGCTGCACCGATCCCGAGACGTTCACGACCACGCTGGCCTTGCCGGCTTCCACCGGCACCGGCGCATCGGCCGCAAAGGACTTGGCCGCCGCCGCCATGACGCGCGGCCGGATCGGGCCGCTGTCGTTCGCGTTCACCGAGACTTCGCGCAGCGTGTAGCCGCCGAAGCCAAAGCCCTTGGCCAGCTCGGTGGCCTTCTGCTTGAAGTTCTCGATGGCGATGGTCTGGGCCTCGGTCTCGCTCTTGGCGCGCTGCTCGCGGCTGAGCGCGAAGCCCACGTTGCCGACGTTCAGCGTGGTGATGCGGCCTGCGGTCTGCGTGATGCGCGCGAAGTCGCGGCCCTCGAGCACCATTTCGGCGGAGCCCTGCCAGCCGTTGATCTTGCCTTCGCGGGTGTAGCGCGGCGACAGGCTGAAATTGCCGGTGCGCACGTCGAGCTGGCCGGGCTGGGCGTTTTTCTTGGCCTCGGCCAGGGCCGCGTCCACCGCGGCCTTGAGCTGCGACTGGACCGTGGCGGCATCGGCTGCGTCGCGCGTGGTGGTGAGCGTCATGCTGAGCATGTCCTGCTGCACTTCCACCGTGCCCGAGGCCGTGAGCTGCAGCACGTTCTGCGGCGGCGGGACCATGTTCTGGGCGATGGCAGTGCCGGCGGTGCCAGCCGCAGCCAGTGCGGCAAAGGCGGCGATCAAACTGATTTTTTTCAAGACGAGCTAACTCCCCTGGGTTGGTATTCGAGAACGCGAGAGCACGCAGCCCTCGCCGCTTCAGCGGCGCTGGCTGCGGGGCAAGGTCAGGGCGCGCGCGGCCGACATCGGCTCCGGCACCATTCGCTCGGCCGGCTGCGATTCTGCCGAATTCAGCACGTGGGGTGTGCCGGGCGGCGTCCATTGCCTTCGCACCTGCTGGCGCAGTTCGAAGAGTTCGGCCGCCGTGAGGCGCCTGCCGGCCACGGCCTCCTCCCGCCGGATTTCGTCGCGCTGCGCGGCACGGTGGGCCGCTACCGCCTCGCGTACCTCGTTGCGCCGCGAATCACCGACCCTGAGAAACTCGCCGGCGTTTGCCAAGGCAGGGCCGCAGCTGCAGGCAACAAGGATCGGCAGGACGGGAAGAAGGGTTCTCATTGAACAAAAGTCATAGCACTGGGCGGACTTTGCCACCGCCGGGCGAACGTCGGATGACTAGACAGCGAGCGACCGCAAGTTTTGTAACTTAGTGTCAAACCATAAGTAAAACCGGCTCAACGGGGGCTCAACGCCTTCAGAATCGGCGCTGTTACAAATTCAACGTTGTAGAAATGACTCAAGTTCCCGCCCGCACTGACAAGATCGTGATCGTCGACGACGACGCCCGCATCCGCGACCTGCTTCGCCGCTACCTGACCCAGGAAGGTTTCGAAGTGATCGTGGCCGAGGACGGCAAGGCGCTCAACCGCATCCTGTTGCGCGACACGGTCGACCTGATCGTGCTCGACCTGATGATGCCCGGCGAAGACGGCCTGTCGGTCTGCCGCCGCCTGCGTGCCGCCAACGACCGCACGCCCATCATCATGCTCACCGCCAAGGGCGAGGACGTCGACCGCATCGTCGGCCTCGAGGTCGGCGCGGACGACTACCTGGGCAAGCCGTTCAACCCCCGCGAACTGCTGGCGCGCGTGCATGCGGTGCTGCGCCGCCGTCCGCCGCTCGAGGCGCCCGGCGCCCCTTCCACCGAGAACGAAACCGTCACCTTCGGGCCCTTTGCCTTCGACCTGGGTTCGCGCACGCTCAAGAAGGACGGCGAGGAACTCTCCCTGACCACCGGCGAATTCGCGATGCTCAAGGCGCTGGTGCGCCATCCACGCCAGCCGCTGTCGCGCGAGAAGCTGGCCCAGCTGGCCCGCGGCCGCGAGTTCGAGCCCTTCGACCGCAGCCTCGACGTGCAGATCTCGCGCCTGCGCAAGCTGGTCGAGGCCGATGCGGCGGCGCCCCGCTACATCCAGACCGTGTGGGGCGTGGGCTACGTGTTCGTGCCGGACGGCACGGCCTGAACGACACCCTGAGGTGGCCATCGGCCTGCAATCCGCCAGACCCAGCCCAGCCCAGGAGGACGGCGCGCAGGTCACCATGCCAAGCCCCCTGGAGGGCAGCGGCCAGCGTGACCGGCGACCGGGCCTGAAGCTCGGCTTCAGCCTTTTCTGGCGCACATTCTTCCTGCTCGCGCTGCTGCTGATCGGCTGTACGGTCGCCTGGCTGCAGACCTTCCGCTCGCTCGAATACGAGCCGCGCGCCATCCAGACGGCACACCAGATCGCCTCGCTCGTGAAC
>NZ_JBFTPJ010000732.1:0-3033 GCF_056398445.1 Variovorax sp. 01T439_2 | reverse complement strand
GAGCTGCACAGCGCCATCGACCACGAGCGCGCGCAGCCATCGCGCGAACCGCGCCGGCAGGCACTGCTCGGGTCCGTCGAGGCCATGGCGTGGAACCTGGCGCAGCTCGAGCGGCAGCTCGCCGGCGCCACCGAGCCCTCGGCCCGCGCCGGGCGCGCCGACATGGGCCTGTTCGACCGCTCGCCGCGTTCAGCGCGCGAGATGGTGGAACGCGTGCGGCGCCAGTTCACGCCGCGCTCGGCGCTGTTCCGCCACGCGCTGCGGCTGGCGGTGGCGCTGGTGGCCGGCTACGGCGTGATGCTGCTGATCCATCCGGTGCGCGGCTACTGGATCCTGCTGACCACGCTGTTCGTCTGCCAGCAGGCCTGGGGCGACACGGTGTCGCGCGTCGGCCAGCGCGTCGCGGGCACGGCGATCGGCGTGGTGGCGGGCTGGGCCCTGCTGGTGCTTTTTCCGCAGCACTGGGCGCAGTCGCTGCTGGCGGTGGCCGCGGGCGTGTTCTTCTTCGCCACGCGCGCGACGCGCTACCTGCTGGCGACCGCCGCCGTCACGGTGCTGGTGCTGATGTGCTTCAACCAGGTGGGCGACAGCGACATGCTGATGCTGCCGCGGCTGATCGACACCGCCATCGGCAGCCTGATTGCCGCGCTCGCGATGCTGCTGGTGCTGCCGCACTGGCAGGCGCGGCGCTTCAGCGACCTGGCGGCGGCGGCGCTGCGCAACCATGCGCACTACCTGCGGCAGATCGCGGACCAGTACCGCTCGGGCGCACGCGACGACCTGGCCTACCGGCTCGCGCGGCGCAACGCCCACAACGCCGATGCGACGCTGTCCACCGCCGTGTTCGAGATGTTCCGCGAACCCGGCTTCGTGCGGCCGCGCGCAGGCACGGCGCTGCGCTTCCTGATCCAGTCGCATGCGCTGCTGAGCTACCTCTCGGCACTCGGCGCGCACCGCGTGGCACTGCCTGCACCGCAGCAGCTGGAAGCGCTGCGCGCGGAGGCCGAGGGTGCCGCGGCGGCGCTGGATGCACTGGCGTCGTACATGGAAGGCGGCCCACCGGAAGCCGGCGCCGAGCCCGCGGATCTTGGGCTGCCGCAAGCACTGCCCCAGGGAAGCGATGCCGGCGACCACGCCGCGCGGCTGTTCCGCACCGAGCTCGCGCTGGTCCGCCAGCAGATCGAGGCGCTGCGCGAACAGGCCGCCCAATGGCTGCAGCCGCAGCCCGAAGGCGCCGCCGGCAACTGAGCGGCCGAAGCGCTCAGCGCAGCTCGAACAGCGCGGCCGCGTTGCCCCAGGCGATGCGTTTCGCCACGTCGGGCGGCAGGTCGCCGAGCCAGGTGCGGTAGCCGCGCATGAGCTCGTCGTAGGCGCTCCAGCGCTGGTTCACCCAGGTGTCGGAGCCGATCATGAAGCGCTCCGGGTACTTGAGGATCAGCGCGCGCCACTCGGGGCACAGCCTGCCGCCTTCGCAGGCCAGGCCCGGCCGGTACGAGAGTTCGCCCATCAGCAGCGGATAGCGTTCCAGCAGCGCCTGCACCCGCTCGATGGGCGCGCCGCCGATGCCCGTGTGGGCCCAGATCAGCCGAAGGTCCCGGCCCTTCGACGGCGCGTTGGCCATCAACAGGTCGACCGCCACGTCGTCGACGTGTGCGAGCACCGCGAGCTTCTGCCGCTCCGCCAGCGCGACCAGCTTCTTGGCCACCGGGCCGTTGGCATTGGCGCTGTCGTACAGGTGGAACTCGCCGATCCCGCGGTAGGGCCCGCTCGCGGTGCCGCGCGCCAGCTCGGCCTGCACCATCTCGTGGATGCTCTCGTCGCGGAACCAGTTGCTGTAGTCCTCGCGGTTGCGGTACAGCCGCACGAAGGGCACCACGGCCACGCCCGCGGCGCGGGTCTCGCGCGCCGCGGCCAGCGTTTGCGTGCCGGCGTTGGGCCTCGAATTGGCAATGATCGCCGTCACGTTGTTGCGCTGCATGCGCGCGAGCGCCTCGGCGGGCGGGTAGGGCCCGGTGTTGCCGTCCCAGGCTTCCTGGTTGTAGTGCAGGTGCGTGTCGAACAGCGGACCGGCATAGGGCGGCGAAGTCTGCGCAGGCTGGGCGCGAGGCGCCGCGGCAAGGCAGGTGGCCAGCACAAGGGCCGTGGCGGACGCGATGGCTTTCATGGGCTTCGTGAAGGATGGGGGCTCGCCTATTCTGACGCCTTGGCCGGGACCGGCCATCACTTCGCGAACCGCCTCCGATACTCCACGAGGCTCACGCCAAGGCGCCGGCCGAAGGCGCGCCTGAAGCCGTCCACGTTGGCATAGCCCACTTCGCCCGCCAGGCGCTTGGCCGGCAGCTGCGACTCCTCGGCCAGGCGGCGGGCGGCATCGATGCGGGCGTTCTCGACGAACTCGGCCGGCGTGGTGCCGGTCTCGCTTCGAAAAATCCGCGCAAAGCTGCGCTCGCTCATGCCGGCCCGCGCGGCCAGCGCGGGCACGGAGAGGTCGTCCTTCAGGTGCGAAAGCACATGGTCCTGGACCTGCCGCATGCTCGATCGCTCGGAAGTCTGGGCCGCCAGGTGGGCGCTGAACTGGCTCTGGCCGCCCGGGCGCTTGAGGAACATCACCAGCTCGCGCGCGACGCGCAGCGCGAGTTCGCGGCCGTGGTCCTCCTCCACCATGGCGAGCGCCAGGTCCATGCCCGCGGTCACCCCGGCCGAGGTGAAGAGCTTGCCGTCCTTCACATAGATCGCGTCCGGTTCGACACATGCCAGCGGGTAGGCCGTGGCCAGGCGCGCGGTGGAGTTCCAGTGAGTCGCCACGCGCTTGCCGTCCAGCAGCCCGGCGGACGCGAGCACGAAGGCGCCGCTGCATACGGAGCCATAGCGGCGCACCGTGCGCGATTGGCGCCTGAGCCAGTTGTGCAGCACCGCATCGCCGACCACGTCATCCATGCCGGGGCTGCCGGCCACGAGCAAGGTGTCGATCGGCCCGCGATGCGTGCCCACCGTGGCATCGACCGCCAACCGCACCCCGCTGCTGCTCTTGAG
>NZ_JBFTPJ010000731.1:0-3034 GCF_056398445.1 Variovorax sp. 01T439_2 | reverse complement strand
TAGTTGATGTAGAGCACTTCCTTGCCCGGGTTGCGGGCGTTGTGCTTCTCGAGCGCGTCGATGATGGCCAGCGCCGGGCCGGAGCCGTTGCCCTGCACCACGTAGCGTGCGCCCTGGTCCATGGCCGAGCGCAACGCGCTGGTGGTCTCCTGCGGGCTCAGCTTGTTGTCGATGGCGATGACCTCGAACTTCACGCCGGCCGCGTTCTTCTTGTTGAACTCCTCGGCCAGGAACTGGAAGGTCTTGAGCTGGTT
The DNA here is from genome assembly GCF_056398445.1 of Variovorax sp. 01T439_2. Classification (NCBI taxonomy): domain Bacteria; kingdom Pseudomonadati; phylum Pseudomonadota; class Betaproteobacteria; order Burkholderiales; family Comamonadaceae; genus Variovorax; species Variovorax sp. 01T439_2. Next base: position 2,780 of record NZ_JBFTPJ010000731.1, on the reverse strand, counting down.
GGTGCCAACGGCGGCCATCAGGCCCGACAGCGGGTCGAGCCAGGCGATCTTCACGGTTTCGCCCTTCTGGGCCAGCGCGCCGGCGGCGCTCGCTGCGAGGACGGAGGCGGTAGCGATTTTCAGAGCGAACTTCACGATCTATTTCTCCTGGTCAAACCGATTCAAATGGCCGCACGAGAGTACAAGCGTTTGTGGCCCCTACCCTCAGGGAATGCCCGTAAGGAGGCGGCCGCAAGGCCCGTTTCTATCGCGCAGGCGACACTGCATTTCTCAAGCTTGCTACCGCGCGGTAGGCAGCTGCTACCAGCGGGTAGGAAACGCCATCACGTGGATGCTCAGGGGCGCTTCATCTGGCAGGTGGTGGGCGTGCTCGCCACATACGACTCGTAGTACTTCACGGGGACATTCGTGTAGCCGGTGTTCTCGGCGTCGTAGGGGTACTTGGCGCTCGCCTTTTCCCAGCGCGAGATGTACAGGCCCTGCTGCAGCTGGTGGTCGGCCTTGCGCATCTCGACCTCGCCGTTGAAGCTCTTGATCTTCATGCCTTCGAGTGCCGCGGCCACCTTGACCGGGTCAGTCGATTTGGTCTGGACGAAAGCGGCATCGAGCAATGCGAACGTGTGATAGATCGAGGACTGCGTCAGGTCGTCGTTCATCTTCTTCTTGTAGCCGGCAAGAAGCCGCTGGATCTCGCCGCCCATGTTGTAGTGGGCATAGGCCACGGTGTAGACCTTGCCTGCCGAGGTGGCGCCCATGGCCGTGGGCGTGCCGGCGCCCGGCGCGTAGTACGTCAGGAACTTGACGTCCAGCCCCGAGTCGTTCGCCGCCTTGATGAGCAGCGACAGGTCGGAGCCCCAGTTGCCCGTGATGACCGTGTCGGCGCCCGAGGCCTTGATCTTGGCAATGTAGGGCGAGAAGTCGCGCACCTGCGCGAGCGGGTGCAGGTCGTCGCCCACGATCTGGATGTCGGGGCGCTTGGCCTTCAGGTCTTCCTTGGCGAACTTCGACACCTGCTGGCCGTGCGAATAGTTCTGGCCAAGGATGTAGACCTTCTTGATGTCGGGCTGGTCCTTCATCCAGGTGGTCAACGCTTCCATCTTCATGGAGGTGTCGGCGTCGAGCCGGAAGTGCCAGTAGCTGCACTTGCTGTTGGTGAGGTCGGGGTCCACCGCCGCGTAGTTCAGGTAGAGCAGTTCCTTGCCGGGATTGCGCGCGTTGTTCTTTTCGACGGCGTCGATGATCGCAAGCGCCGGGCCCGAGCCGTTGCCCTGGGTGATGTAGCGCGCACCCTGGTCCTGCGCGGAGCGCAGCGCCGCGGTCGTCTCTTGCGGGCTGAGCTTGTTGTCGATCGCGATGATCTCGAACTTCACGCCCGAGGCATTCTTCTTGTTGAACTCCTCGGCCAGGAACTGCGTGGTCTTGAGCTGGTTGGTTCCCACCGCCGCCATCAGGCCCGACAGTGGATCGAGCCAGGCGATCTTGACGGTCTCGCCCTTCTGGGCGAGTGCGGCCGTCATGCCGACCAACATGGCACAGGCGGCTGCTGACTTGATGGCAAATTGCATGAAGAGTCTCCGGAGTGAAAGGCGGGATGCCAGCGTACAAGCGCCCTTTTCTTCGCCGCACAGGGATTGCCCGGAAGGAAGGCCGCCGAAGCGGCCTTGCTATCGCATGCGCGACAGTGCGGCCAGGCCTTGGCGCGGGGTCAGCAGGTGGGCAGCTTGTAGTCCTTGAGCAGTTCGCGAAGCTTGGTCTTGAGGATCTTGCCGGTGGCGCCGATCGGAATCGCCTCGACGAACACCACGTCGTCGGGGATCTGCCACTTGGCCGTCTTGCCCTCGTAGAACTTCAGCAGCTCCTCGCGCGCGACTTCGGCGTTGGGCTTCTTCACCACCGCGATGATCGGCCGCTCGTCCCACTTGGGGTGGTACACGCCGATGCAGGCGGCCATGGCGACGGCCGGATGCGCGACGGCGATGTTCTCGATCTCGATGGAGCTGATCCACTCGCCGCCGGACTTGATCACGTCCTTGCTGCGGTCGGTGATCTGCAGGTAGCCCTCGGCGTCGATGGTGGCGACGTCGCCCGTGGGGAACCAGCCGCGGCCCTGCGCGTCGCGGATGAGCGGATCGCCGCCCTCGCCCTTGAAGTATTCCTTCACGATCCAGGGGCCCTTGACCAACAGGTCGCCGTAGGCCTTGCCGTCCCAGGGCAGCTCCTTGCCGTTGCCGTCGACGATCTTCATGTCGACGCCGAAGATGGCGCGGCCCTGCTTCATGCGGATCTGCAGCTGCGCATCGGGCGGCAGCGACAGGTGCTTGTTCTTGAGCGTGCACAGCGTGCCCAGCGGGCTCATCTCGGTCATGCCCCAGGCATGCAGCACCTCGACGCTGTAGTTCTCCTGGAACGCCGTGATCATGGCCGGCGGGCAGGCCGAGCCGCCGATCACCGTGCGGTTGAGCTTGCTGAACTTCAGGCCGTTGGCCTGCATGTGGCCGAGCATCATCTGCCACACCGTGGGCACGCCGGCCGCGAAGGTGACGCCCTCGGATTCGATCAGCTCGTACACCGACTTGCCGTCGAGCGCCGGCCCCGGAAACACGAGCTTGCAGCCCACCAGCGCGGCCGAGTACGGAATGCCCCAGGCGTTGACGTGGAACATCGGCACCACCGGCAGCACCGAGTCGCGCGCCGACAGGCGCATGACGTCGGGCAGGGCCGCGGCATAGGCATGCAGCATGGTCGAGCGGTGGCTGTAGAGCGCGGCCTTGGGGTTGCCG
>NZ_JBFTPJ010000730.1:0-3868 GCF_056398445.1 Variovorax sp. 01T439_2 | reverse complement strand
GGCGTGCACCGTGGAGGCTGTCGTTGAGCAGCAGGTTCTCGGCCAGCCGCCGCAGCCGCGTGCCGATGCCGTAGTGGCGGCCGTCGCCCTCGCGCTGCAGCAGGCCCGCGCCTTCGAGCTGCTGGAGCATGCGGTGCAGGGTGGGCTTGGGCATGCCGGTCTCTTCCACCAGGCCCTGCAGCGAGTAGCGCTGGTCCTTGGCGGCCATGACTTCGAGCAGCCCGAAAAGGCGCATGGTGGGCGTGTCGCCCGGCGCCGGCTCCAGGGTTTCGGGCGTGGGCCCCTTGACGATCTTCATGGGCCGGATCATAGTCTTTTTACAAAAAACAAGACAAGACGTACCGATTTTTGTAAATTGTTTGACGCGAGAGCCCTGCCGCCCTATATTCCGCCGGAGAGAAATCGGAACAACCCGTTCCGGCTTTTGAAACCCGCCGACCGCCCCATTCCCTTCAGGAGACGCCTTCCATGAGCCAGAAGCAACCCGCCGCACCCACCCGCGAAGCCGTCGCCGGCGTGCAGAAGATGACGCCCTCCGAGGCCTTCGTCGAAACCATGGTCGCCAACGGCGTGACCGACATCTTCGGCATCATGGGCTCGGCCTTCATGGATGCGATGGACATCTTCGCGCCCGCCGGCATCCGCCTGATTCCGGTGGTGCACGAGCAGGGCGGCGCCCACATGGCCGACGGCTATGCGCGCGTGTCGGGCCGCCACGGCGTGGTGATCGGCCAGAACGGCCCCGGCATCAGCAACTGCGTGACGGCCATCGCGGCCGCCTACTGGGCGCACAGCCCGGTCGTGATGATCACGCCCGAGACCGGCACCATGGGCATGGGCCTGGGCGGCTTCCAGGAAGCCAACCAGCTGCCGATGTTCCAGGAGTTCACCAAGTACCAGGGCCACGTCAACAACCCCAAGCGCATGGCCGAGTACACGGCGCGCTGCTTCGACCGCGCCATTTCCGAGATGGGCCCGACGCAGCTCAACATTCCGCGCGACTATTTCTACGGCGAGATCACCACCGAGATCCCGAAGCCCATGCGCGTGGAGCGCGGCGCGGGCGGAGAGAACAGCCTGAACGCGGCCGTCGAGCTGCTGGCCTCGGCCAAGTTTCCGGTGATCCTTTCGGGCGGCGGCGTGGTGATGGGCGATGCGGTCGAAGAGTGCAAGGCGCTGGCCGAGCGCCTGGGCGCGCCCGTGGCCAACGGCTACCTGCGCAACGACTCGTTCCCCGCGAGCCATCCGCTTGCCGCGGGCCCGCTGGGCTACCAGGGTTCCAAGGCCGCGATGAAGCTGATCGCGCAGGCCGACGTGGTGCTCGCGCTCGGCTCGCGCATGGGCCCCTTCGGCACCTTGCCGCAGCACGGCATGGACTACTGGCCGAAGGACGCGAAGATCATCCAGGTGGAAGCCGACCACACCAACCTGGGCCTCGTGAAGAAGATCACCGTCGGCATCCACGGCGATGCCAAGGCCACCGCCAATGAGCTGCTCAAGCGCCTGCAGGGCAAGACCCTGGCCTGCGATGCCACCAAGGCCCAGCGCGCCGAAAAGATCAAGGCCGAAAAAGCCGCGTGGGAAAAAGAGCTCGACGAGTGGACCCACGAGCGCGACCAATTCAGCCTCGACGCCATCGAGGAAGCCAAGGGCGAGAAAACGCCCACCGGCGGCACCTACCTGCACCCGCGCCAGGTGCTGCGCGAGCTCGAGAAGGCCATGCCGCCGCGCGTGATGGTCTCCACCGACATCGGCAACATCAACGCCATTGCCAACAGCTACCTGCGCTTCGAGGAGCCGAGGAGTTTCTTCGCGCCGATGAGCTTCGGCAACTGCGGCTACTCGCTGCCGACCATGATCGGCGCCAAGTGCGCGGCGCCCGACCGCCCGGCCGTGGCCTATGCCGGCGACGGCGCCTGGGGCATGAGCATGGTCGAGATCATGACCGCCGTGCGGCACGACATCCCGGTCACGGCCGTGGTCTTCCACAACCGCCAGTGGGGCGCCGAGAAGAAGAACCAGGTCGACTTCTACAACCGCCGCTTCGTCGCGGGCGAGCTCGAGAGCGAGAGCTTCGCGGGCATTGCCAAGGCCATGGGCGCCGAGGGCATCGTGGTCGACCGGCTCGAGGACGTGGGCCCGGCACTGAAGAAGGCCATCGACATGCAGATGAACCAGAAGAAGACCTGCGTGATCGAGATCATGTGCACCCGCGAGCTCGGCGATCCGTTCCGCCGCGATGCGCTGTCCAAGCCGGTGCGCTTCCTCGACAAGTACAAGGACTACGTCTGACCGATTCGCTGTTCACCCTCAACGCCGGGTCGTCGTCGATCAAGGTGGCGCTGTTCGAGGCGCCGGCCGAGGGCGGCGCGCTGCCTGCCGCCCGCTGGTCGGGCCAGGCCGATGGCCTGGGCGCGGGGCTGAAGGCGCGGCTGCGCGTGCGCGACGCCGAGGGCCGCACGCTGCACGACACGGCGCTGGAAGGCGACAGCCGCTCGCACCACGGTGCGCTGGCCGCGCTGCTCGAATGGCATGCACAACAAGGCGATAGCGGCCGCATCGCGGCAGTCGGCCATCGCATCGTGCATGGCGGCGCGAACTTCGTGGCGCCGGTGCGCATCGACGATGCGGTGCTGGCCGAACTGGCCGCGCTCGAGCCGCTTGCGCCGCTGCACCAGCCGCACAACCTCGCGGGCGTGCGTGCCGCCATGAAGGCTTTCGATGGCGTGCCGCAGGTGGCGTGCTTCGACACCGCCTTTCATGCCAGCCAGCCCGATGTGAACCGCCGCTTCGCGCTGCCACGCGCGCTGCACGATGCAGGCGTGCGGCGCTACGGCTTCCACGGCCTGTCCTACGAATCGATCGTGACGCAGTTCGCGCAACTGGCGCCGCAGCTGGYACGGCAGCGCGTGATCGTCGCGCACCTGGGCAACGGCGCATCGATGTGCGGCATGGCCGAGGGCCGGTCGGTGGCGCATCTCGATGCGGCCGTGGTGCTGTATTTGATGCGCTCGCAGGGCATGTCGGCGGACGATGTCGAGAAGCTGCTGTTCCGCGAATCGGGCCTGCTGGGGCTGTCGGGAATTTCCAGCGACATGCGCGAGCTCGAGGCTTCGGCTGCGCCCGCCGCCGCCGAGGCCATCACGCATTTCACCGAGCAGGTGGTGCAGCACATGGGCATGCTGGCTGCGGCGCTGCGCGGCGTGGATGCCATCGTGTTCACCGGGGGCATCGGCGAGAACGCCGCCACGCTGCGCGAGCGCATCCTTGTGCAGTGCAGCTGGCTCGGCCTTCGCGTCGACGCAGAGGCGAACCGCGCGGGCAAGGCGCAACTCACCACGCCCGGAAGCGCCGTCAGCGCCTGGGTGCTGCGCACCGACGAAGAGGCCGTGATCGCGCGGCACACCGCGCGGCTGCTGCGGCTCAGCCAGGCTGGATAGACGCCGCCTTGATGACGTGCGCCCAGCGCGCGATCTCGTCGGCCAGGAAGGGCGCGAAGCGGTCCGGCCCGCGCGCATCGATCACGAAGCCCTGCTGGCGCATGCGTTCATCGAGGCCGGGCTGCGCGAGGATCTTCACCACCTCCGCGCCCAGCTTCTGCACCGCGGCGTCGGGCATGCCGGCCGGCGCCATCATGCCGGTCCAGTTCTCGACTTGCAGCGCGGGCATGCCGGCTTCGGCGGTGGTCGGCACCTCGGGCAGCAAGGGGTAGCGGTCCTTGCTGGCGATAGCAAGCGCGCGCAGCTTGCCGCCCTTCACATGCGCAATCGACTCCGGAATGTTCGAGAACACCACGTCGAGCTGGCCGCCGATGAGATCGGTGATGCATGGCGCTCCGCCCTTGTAGGGCACGTGCTGGATGTTGGAC
>NZ_JBFTPJ010000729.1:0-4954 GCF_056398445.1 Variovorax sp. 01T439_2 | reverse complement strand
CTCATGCTCCGTCTCTTTTGGCCTTACCAATTTGGCGAGGCCACTTTGCCATAGCGCCAAAAATGGCCCCACCGGAACAAACCCTTTGCGGGTTTTCCCGTGAAATACCGCTCATTAGTAGCAATCACTACATCGAGGGTGGCAAACTGGCATGACCAGATCGACGGCCTGCCCTTCTCATGCTTCCCCCCGCCACCACCAAACCCGCCGACACCCGCCGGCTCTACCAGCAGGTTGCAGACCAGATCCGGGCTGTCATCCGCGACGGCAACCTGCCCGTCGGCGCGCGCCTGCCACCGGAGCGGGAGTTGGCCCTGCAGCTGGGTGTGTCGCGGCCTTCGCTGCGCGAAGCGCTGATTGCCCTGGAGATCGACGGCCGCATCGAGATACGGATGGGGTCGGGCGTGTATGTCTGCGCGTCGCCCGACACGCCGGAGCGCGCCACGCCGGCGGTGGGCGAGAGCCCGTCCGAAATGATCCAGGCGCGCGCGATGCTCGAAGGCTCGGTCGTCACGCTGGCCTCCGCCCGCGTGAACCCGCAGCACCTGGAGCGCGTGAAGGCCTCGCTGGAAAGCATGCGCGAGGACGGCCTGAACGGCCGCGCGCAGATCGAGAACGACCGGCGCTTCCACATCGCCATCGCCGAGATGACGGGCAACTCGGTGCTTGTGCGGCTGGTGGGGGAACTGTTCGATGGCCGGCACAGCCCGATCTCCTCGCGCATGAGCGAGCGCGCCGAGAATTCGCATGCGTGGAAGGCGGCCTTTGCCGAGCACGAGGCGATCTACCGCGCGCTCGAAGCGCGGGACCCGCAGGCCGCGGTGGCAGCCATGCTGCATCACCTGAGCGCCTCGCATGCGCGGTGGACGGAGGAATCGGCGCTGCCTGCGGCGGGCTGACAGCCCCGCAGCGCCGCATCATGGCCGACTGGTGCGCCAGCAGCACAGTGGAGGCGTCCTCATCGGTCGAGGTGCATTCCGGCCAGATGGCCTGCGCGTTGGCGGCGGCCTCCCTGAAGCAGGCGGGGCGCGGCTGAACACCGCGTCAGAATGCAGCGCATGAACAGCCAGAGCGACATGCAGGACACCGCCGAATACGTTCCTTTCGAGGAATTCCGCCAAGGCCTGCCGCAAGGGCGTTTTCGCGTGATCGTCAATCCCGCGCTGGCAGCGGCGTTCGTGTCTCACAGGACCTACGCCATGCCGCTGGCGATTGCCCTCATCGGTCCGGGGATCGCCCTGGCGCTGGCCGGCCTTCCATGGGCAGGCGGGCCGCTGGTGGCGGCCGGCATTCTGCTCCGATGGTCTGTCAAGAGCCACGCGCCGCGCATCCTGCTGCACCTGGCCACGCGCGTGCCATCGGTCTACCAGCAGGCCACTGTGCATGGCGTGATGGAAGTGCGCCGCGCCGATCCGGCCGCAGCATTGCGCTGAGCCGGAACTGCGCGGGCTTGTCGGGGGCGGGCCGCTAAGGCCCATCCCTTCTTTTCAGAAGCATCCACCACCGTCCCTCTCGACGAAGGACGGTGGCCGGACCATCGATCAGCCCAGCACGCTGTCCAGGATGCCGGCCACCGGCGTTCCGCCGCCGCCAAGCCCTTGATCGACCTGGCTGGTGATCGGCGTGGTGGTCCCACCCAGGAGGTCACCGCCGAGCAGGTTGCCGACGAGGCCGTYTTCACCTAGCACRCCGTCSAGCAGGTCGCCGCCGAGCAGATCACCGCCCGGGAGATCGCCGCCGAGCACGTTGCCGACCAGGCCGTCTTCGCCCAGCACACCGTTGAGCAAGTCGCCGCCGAGCACGTCGCCACTCAGGAGGTCGCCACCGAGCACATTGCCGACCAGGCCGTCTTCGCCGAGGACGCCATCGAGCAGATCGCCGCCGAGCAGATCACCGCCCAGAAGGTCGCCGCCGAGCACCCCAAGAGATCGCCGCCAAGCAGGTTGCCAACAAGGCCGTCCTCACCGAGCACGCCACCCAGCAGATCACCGCCGAGAAGATCACCACCCAGGAGATCGCCACCGAGCAGGTTGCCAACGAGGCCGTCCTCACCCAGCACGCCACCCAGCAGATCACCGCCGAGCAAGTCGCCACCCAGGAGATCGCCACCGAGCACGTTGCCCAGCACGCCGTCCCCGGACAGCAAGCCGCCGACCACGCCGTCTTCGCCCAGCAGGCCGCCCAGCAAGCCATCGTCGCCCAGCAAGCCGTCGGTCAGGCCGCCGAGCAGGCCGTCCTCGCCGCCCAGCAGGCCACCGAGCGGGCTGTCTCCGATCAGGCCGCCGGCGACGCCGTCCACGCCGAGCAGGTTGTCCACCACGCCGTCCTGGCCGAGCAGGCTGCCGGTCAGGCCTTCGCTGCCCAGCACGCCGGCCAGCGTACCGTCTCCGCCCAACAGGCCTCCGACCAGGCTGTCGCCGCCCAGCAGGCCGCCGAGTGCGCCGTCGCCGCCGAGCAGGCCTCCCAGCAGACCCTCTTGGCCCAGCGGTCCGCCGAGCAGGCCGCCCAGCGCGCCGTCTTCACCCAGGAGGCCGCCGACGAGGCCTTCGTCGCTCAGCACGTTGCCCAGCAGGCCGCCGACGGCGCTGTCTTCACCCAGCAGGTTGCTGACCAGGCCGTCTTCGGCGAGCAGGCCCCCTACCAGGCCTTCTTCCTGGACCAGGCCGCTCAGCAGGCTGTTCTCGCCCAGCACGCCTTCGACCACGTTCTCGACGACGCCGCCGTCGCCCACGAGGTCTTCCACGACGCCATCGAGGCCGAGGGCCGTGGTCGCGCCGCTCAGGATGCCGGTTTCGCCCACGAGGTTGTCCAGGCCGTTCTGAAGCGCATCGGTGACGTGGTCGACCTGGCCGACCAGCGCATCGGTGGCGCCTTCGCCCAGCAGGGGATCGATGATGGGCGCTGCCACGCCGTCCACGCTGTCGACCACGGTCTCGGTGAAATCGTCCACCGGATCGAACTGGTTCGGATCGTCCCGCGTGAACTCCTCGCCCAGGATCGGAGACACGATGTCATCGACCAGGTCGGTCGCGCCATCGATGACGCCCGGCACTGGTGTGAGTGAACCACCCAGGCCCAGGTTGTCGTCGGTCGAACCGATCAAGCCGCCGGTGAGGTCATCGCCCGGATCGAGGAGGTGAGCGCCGTCTGCGTCTGCATCGGCATCGGCATCGGCATCCGCATCCGCGTCAGCGTCAGCGTCAGCATCAGCGTCAGCGTCAGCGTCAGCGTCAGCGTCAGCGTCAGCGTCAGCGTCAGCGTCAGCGTCCGCATCGGCATCGGCATCGGCATCGGCATCGGCATCCGCATCCGCATCCGCATCCGCGTCGGCATCGGCATCGGCATCGGCGTCCGCATCCGCATCGGCATCCGCATCGGCGTCCGCATCCGCATCCGCATCCGCATCSGCATCSGCGTCSGCATCRGCATCRGCATCRGCATCMGCATCACTGTCGCTGTCGCTGTCACCATCGTCGAGGCCGCCCCCCGTACCGCCGCCAGTGCCGCTGCCAAGGAAGAACGGAACCGTTCCGCCGTCGCTGCCGCCACCGCCGCCCAAGGCCGCGCCGAGCGCGACTACTCCGAGCGCGCCGAGGGCGAACTCGCCCAGGCCGATGCCGGCTGCACCTGTGTGCGCCTTGGTGACGGCAACTGCCGCCGCATCGGCATCGTTGTCGGGCGGCGTGATCTTGAGGTCGCCCGTGGCGACGTCGACGTTCACCTGCTCGAGGCCGCCCGGCAGCTTGGTCGATCCGAGYGTTGCGTCGGTGCCGCCGGTAAAGACGCCGGCCAACGGCGCCTTGTTGGAAGGCGAGCCGGGAAACAACACGTTGGCCTGGCCACCTTCGGGTACCAGCACGCGGTCGCCGGTGAGAAGGGCGTGGCTGCCGTCCACGGGAATCCGGACGCCGTCGCGAATCAGCGCGGTGCCGGGTGTGGCATTGGAAAGCGATCCGATGCTGGACGGCCCGGGGGCGGCGACCGGCGGCACTGGAGACGATCCCATCGGAGCGATGGGGGTCACCGTGGCTTGGGCGATGACCACCGGTGCAACGTCGTTGTTGACGGCTCCGGAAGTGGATGGAATCGATGTCTGCGACGCGGTCATGTGAGAGGCCTCCTCGTTGGTTGGATGGTCACAAGTGGCAACATGCGTGCCACTGCCCTACCACTCCGGGGAAGCCTCGTGCGATTTATTGCAAGCCGTTGATTTGAAAGGATTTTTCTCCATTCACGCGTGCGGCGGAAGCAGCGCCGTTCGTCACAGGCACCCAAGCTTTTGGCTGTTGCTACGTTACGCGGGGGAGCGCGTACCGCGTAACACGACATGGATTCGGCCGAGCTTTTGACGGGAGGCAAATTGCCAGTGAACGAAGAGCTTCCCGCGGAGACGATCCGCGAAGCAGCCGGGGGGTAAACGTGCTTCTGGATTCCGCCGATCTCTGGACCTCAGGTCGTTTTCCGATCTGGGCAAGCGAAACAACGGCTGGATGTTGCGAGTCTTCTTTGACGCAATTGCCCGGCGCTCGAATCGCGCGAACTTTTGACTGCATGCGCGAGCAGCGGGTGCGTTGCTAACATCCCTCCTTTTTTCTCGAGGGAGCAATGGCGATGCTGGATGAATCTGCTTTGAAGGCCATGCGACCGGTCGTCCTGACACCCGCATATGGCGGCAATGTGTCGATAGGATTCACCAAGAGCCTGGTGGCCCTGACGAATGCGGCATGGCGTGCGGAAACGCTGTTCAGCATTCGCGTCGAGGTCGGATCGAGCTTGGTCACCCGGGCTCGCAACGAAATGCTTGTGGATTTCTTGTTGGATCCGACTCTGACACACGTCATCTGGATTGACGCAGACATCAGCTTCGACCCCAGCGATGTCATGCGCCTGCTTCGATTGGACCTGGATGTCGTTGCCGGCGCATACCCGATCAAGAATTTCATGTGGCCAGTCC
>NZ_JBFTPJ010000728.1:0-3036 GCF_056398445.1 Variovorax sp. 01T439_2 | reverse complement strand
GTGCTGTACACGCTTGTCACCACGCACATCACGATCGCTGCGGTCACGATCTTCCTGCACCGCACGCAGACGCACCGGGCCATGGATCTGGGCCCGATCCCCTCGCACTTCTTCCGCTTCTGGCTGTGGCTCGGCACCGGCATGGTGACCAAGGAATGGGTGGCCATCCACCGCAAGCACCACGCCAAGTGCGAAACCGAAGAAGACCCGCACAGCCCGCAGGTCAAGGGCATCGACGAAGTCCTGTGGCGCGGCGCCGAGCTGTATCGCGCCGAGTCGAAGAACAAGGAAACGATGGAGCGCTACGGCCACGGCACGCCCGACGACTGGCTCGAGCGCAACCTGTACACCCGCTACAGCTGGCAGGGCGTGGGCCTCATGCTGGTCATCAACCTGGCGCTGTTCGGCGCGCTCGGCCTCACGGTCTGGGCCGTGCAGATGCTGTGGATCCCGATCACCGCGGCCGGCATCATCAACGGCATCGGCCACTACTGGGGCTACCGCAACTTCGAGGCGCCGGACGCCAGCCGCAATGTCTCGCCCTGGGGCCTGATCATCGGTGGCGAAGAGCTGCACAACAACCATCACACGTATCCCACCTCGGCCAAGTTCTCGGTCAAGAAGTACGAATTCGACATCGGCTGGGTCTACATCCAGATGATGCAGAAGATCGGCTGGGCCAAGGTCAAGAAGGTGCCGCCGAAGATGCTGATGGGCGACATCCAGCCCGTGGCCAACGAGAAGACGCTCGAGGCCGTCATTGCCAACCGCTATGAAGTCATGGCCGGCTATGCCCGCGAGATGCGCCGCGTCACCAAGGCCGAACTGGCTGCGCTCAAGACCAAGGGCGGCGACATCTCGGTGCTCAAGGCGGCCAAGAACTGGCTGCATCGCGACGACGACAAGGTGCCCGCATCGGCCCGCTCGCACCTCGTGCAGGCGCGCGCTGCCCACCCGGTGATCGACAAGATGGTCACCATGCGCGAAGAGCTGCGCCAGCTCTGGCTCAACACCTCGCAGTCGCGCGAGCAGCTGGCGGCCGACCTGGCGGCCTGGTGCCACCGCGCGGAGGCCAGCGGCATCGCCGGCCTGCGCGAGTTCTCGACCCGCTTGCGCGCTGCACGCGCCTGATCAGGCGGGCGTTCGCGCCCATCAAGAAGCCGGCCCATGGGCCGGCTTTTTTGTTTGTGCCTGCCGCACCCCGCGCTGCGCGTGATTCGACAGGCAACAAAAAACCCGCTGGGTGAGCAGCGGGTTTTTCGTGGGGGAAACCGGGGCCGAATTACTTCAGCTTGATTTCCTTGTATTCGACGTGCTTGCGTGCCTTGGGGTCGAACTTCATGATCGACATCTTTTCAGGCATCGTCTTCTTGTTCTTGCTGGTCGTGTAGAAGTGGCCGGTACCCGCGGTGGATTCCAGCTTGATCTTTTCGCGTCCGCCTTTGCTCGTTGCCATGATTCAGCTCCTTAAGCTTGGCCGCGTGCACGCAGGTCTGCGAGCACGGCGTCGATGCCGTTCTTGTCGATCAGGCGCAGTGCGGCGCTCGAAACACGCAGGCGAACCCAGCGGTTTTCAGTCTCGACCCAGAAACGGCGGTATTGCAGGTTCGGCAGGAACCGGCGCTTGGTTTTGTTGTTGGCGTGGGAAACGTTGTTTCCGACCATCGGGCCTTTGCCCGTTACGTCGCATACGCGTGCCATGAGGACACTCTTTCTTGAACAGCTGGCACCGGCGCAATCGTGGCGATTGCAGGTGTTTTGCAGCTTGACCTCGCCAGAAAACGGGTGGCGGTAYCCCGGCTTTGCCTGGATTCTCGGCTCCTTGTGAAAGGGGCTATTTCGGCAAAGCCTTGGATTATAGCCCTTTTGGGGCCACTCGCTTAAAGCGTGCCGTCCTGCTCGAGGAAGCGCTGGGCGTCCAGCGCGGCCATGCAGCCGGTGCCGGCGCTCGTGATGGCTTGGCGGTACACGTTGTCCTGCACGTCGCCGGCGGCAAAGACGCCCGGAATGCTGGTCATCGTGGCAAAGCCCTGCAGGCCCGAGCGGGTCAGGATGTAGTTGTCCTTCATTTCCAGCTGGCCCTGGAAGATGTCGGTGTTGGGGTGGTGGCCGATCGCGATGAAGCAGCCCTTGAGGTCGATCTGCTCGGTGGCGCCGCTTTGCGTGTTCTTGATGCGGATGCCCKTCACGCCCGTGTCGTCGCCCAGCACCTGGTCGAGTTCGTTGTGCAGCTTCAGGACGATCTTGCCCTCGGCGACCTTCTCCATGAGCTTGTCGATCAGGATGGGCTCGGCGCGGAACTTGTCGCGGCGGTGCACCAGCGTGACCTTGTTCGCGATGTTGGCCAGGTACAGGGCTTCCTCGACGGCGGTGTTGCCGCCGCCGATCACGCACACTTCCTGCTCGCGGTAGAAGAAGCCGTCACAGGTGGCGCAGGCCGAGACGCCGCGGCCCATGAATTTCTGTTCCGAGTCGATCCCCAGGTACTTGGCGGAAGCACCCGTGGCGATGATCAGCGAATCGCAGGTATAGGTGCCGCTGTCGCCGGTGAGCGTGAACGGCCGCTTGCCGAGGTCGACCTTGTTGATGTGGTCGAAGACGATCTGCGTCTTGAAGCGTTCTGCGTGCTCGAGAAAGCGCTGCATGAGCTCGGGGCCCTGCACGCCATGCACGTCCGCGGGCCAGTTGTCGACCTCGGTGGTCGTCATCAATTGGCCGCCCTGGGCAATGCCCGTGATGAGCAGCGGCTGGAGGTTTGCGCGGGCTGCGTAGACGGCGGCGGTGTAGCCGGCCGGGCCGGAGCCCAGAATCAGGACCTTGGCGTGTTGGGGAGCGGACATGAGTGGAAAACCTAGGATTTGCGCTGCTTCAGCGTGTACATTTTCAGGGTGGTAGCGATATATGTGGAGTATCACCGCTCGGTTCAACACCGGGTGCACGGTGTTTTCAATGCGCGCGATTGTAGTAATCCATCGGGCCCACGATGGACGAGCTTGCGCACGCCGTATCAGGGATTGATAAATGTCGATGCTGTCC
>NZ_JBFTPJ010000727.1:0-3039 GCF_056398445.1 Variovorax sp. 01T439_2 | reverse complement strand
GCGTGAGCGCCACGCGCCGGCGCGTGCGGTCGAACAGCACGACACCCAGTGTCTTTTCAAGCTGGGCAATGGCCTGCGTGACCGGCGGCTGGGTCATGTGCAGCCGCAGCGCGGCGCGGCCGAAGTGCAGCTCCTCGGCCACGGCCACGAACTGGCGCCAGGCGCGCAGGTCGATCAAGGCATCTTTCATATGCCAAGCATATCAATCGGCGCACAAGAATGGATTGGAATGAATCAATGAGAAGTCCGATACTTGGAATTCCCCTCGATCTCCCCACGACACAAGAGACACCATGGACACCAAGCCAATCCAGATCAACCGCCGCAGCGCCAACATCGTCGAAGGCAAGAGCCGCGCGCCCAACCGCTCGATGTTCTATGCCATGGGCTACGAAGAGGCCGACTTCAAGAAGCCGATGGTCGGCGTCGCCAATGGCCACAGCACCATCACGCCGTGCAACTCGGGCCTGCAGAAGCTGGCCGACGCGGCCATCGCGGGCATCGAGGAAGCCGGCGGCAACGCGCAGGTGTTCGGCACCCCCACCATCTCCGACGGCATGGCCATGGGCACCGAAGGCATGAAGTACTCGCTGGTGAGCCGCGAGGTCATCTCCGACTGCATCGAGACCTGCGTGGGCGGCCAGTGGATGGACGGCGTGCTGGTGGTCGGTGGCTGCGACAAGAACATGCCGGGCGGCCTCATGGGCATGCTGCGCGCCAACGTGCCGGYCATCTATGTCTACGGCGGCACCATCCTGCCGGGCCGCTACAAGGGACAGGACCTCAACATCGTGAGCGTGTTCGAGGCCGTGGGCCAGAACGCCGCCGGCAACATGAGCGACGAGGACCTGCACGAGATCGAGAAGCGCGCCATTCCCGGCACCGGCTCCTGCGGCGGCATGTACACCRCCAACACCATGTCCAGCGCATTCGAGGCGCTGGGCATCTCGCTGCCCTACTCGTCCACCATGGCCAACCCGCACGACGAGAAGGCCAATTCGGCCAAGGAATCGGCCAAGGTGCTGATCGAGGCCATCAAGAAAGACATCAAGCCGCGCGACATCGTCACCAAGAAGGCCATCGAGAACGCGGTGGCGGTGATCATGGCCACCGGCGGCTCCACCAACGCGGTGCTGCACTTCCTGGCCATTGCGCATGCGGCCGGCGTCGAGTGGTCCATCGACGACTTCGAGCGCATGCGCAAGAAGGTGCCGGTGCTGTGCGACCTGAAGCCCTCGGGCAAGTACCTCGCGGTCGACCTGCACCAGGCCGGCGGCATCCCGCAGGTCATGAAGGTGCTGCTGAACGCGGGCCTGCTGCACGGCGACTGCATCACCATCACCGGCCAGACAATCGCCGAAGTGCTGAAGGACGTGCCCGACGTGCCGCGCGCCGACCAGGACGTGATCCGCCCGATCGACAAGCCGATGTACGAAGAAGGCCACCTGGCCATCCTCAAGGGCAACCTGTCGCCCGAAGGCGCGGTCGCCAAGATCACCGGCCTCAAGAACCCGGTCATCACCGGCCCGGCGCGCGTGTTCGACGACGAGCAGTCGGCGCTCAAGGCCATCCTGGACGGCAAGATCAAGGCCGGCGACGTGATGGTGCTGCGCTACCTCGGCCCCAAGGGCGGCCCGGGCATGCCCGAGATGCTGGCACCCACGGGCGCGCTGATCGGCGCGGGCCTCGGCGAAAGCGTGGGCCTGATCACCGACGGCCGCTTCTCGGGCGGCACCTGGGGCATGGTGGTGGGCCACGTCGCGCCTGAAGCAGCCGCGGGCGGCACCATCGCCTTCGTGAACGAGGGCGACTCGATCACCATCGATGCGCACAAGCTGGTGCTCGAACTCAACGTGCCCGAAGCCGAGCTGTCCAAGCGCCGCGAAGGCTGGAAGCCGCCGGCGCCGCGCTACACGCGCGGCGTGCAGGCCAAGTTCGCGTTCAATGCCTCGAGCGCCAGCTCGGGCGCGGTGCTCGACAAGTTCTGAGGCCGGCCAGCGCCTGCCGGGTCAGCGCTTGGGGCGCTGGCCCTTGCTGCCGGGCAGGCCCATGTTGCTGCGCTGGCGGTCGATGCGTGCCTGCTTGCGCGCCTCTTCGCGCTCGACGACCTTGCGCTTGGTGTAGCCCGACGAGTCGGCCCATGCCCACCACGCCACGGCCATGGCAAAGGGCGACAGCACGATCCACCAGCTCCAGCCGGCCACCATGCCCACCTCGAAATACTTGAGGCCCACGCCGAGCAGGCCCAACAGCAGAAAAAGCATCGCGAATCCCTCCGGGTTTTTGTTGGCAACGCTTCCGGACGCCGGTCCACGGCGCTACCTACAATCGCGTTGCATCGAATGTAACCCAGCCATTACGAACAAAGCCCCATGAAAAGACTCCTGTCACTCGCGGTTCTCGGCCTCGGCCTGGCGGCGCCCGCCTTTGCCGACCTGGCACTGGCGACGTCGAAGAACTGCATGAGCTGCCACGCGGTGGACCGCAAGGTGCTCGGCCCCGCCTTCAAGGACGTGGCCGCCAAGTACAAGGGCAACGCCGGTGCCGTCGACATGCTGGCGGCAAAGATCATCAAGGGCGGCTCGGGCGTGTGGGGGCCGTTGGCGATGCCGGCCAACACCCAGGTGAGCGAAGCCGACGCCAAGAAGCTCGCGGCCTGGGTGCTGCTGGCGCGCTGACGCGGCGGCTCGTCAGATCCGCGGATCGATGTCCGTGGGCAGCGGCTTGCGCTCGATGCGGTCTTCGAGCTGGCCGATGTGCGCGGCCACGGTGTTGTCGGACTGCTCCGAGCGCTGGCGGATCACGCTCTCGAGCTGCCCCAGCCGCGTCAGCAGCGCGGCATGCCGATCGGCGTTCTGCGCCATGTGCTTGGTTTCCTGCGCTTCGAGGAAATTGCGCAGCTCGGTGAAGCGCGAGGCCTCGGCCTTGTCGGCCAGGTCGCGCTGCACCTGCATTTCCCTGTTGTGGCGCTTGGCATCGAGCAGCACCGAACTGTGCAGGTACAGGACGTAGACCAGGAAGAACACGCCCAGGGCCACG
>NZ_JBFTPJ010000726.1:0-3039 GCF_056398445.1 Variovorax sp. 01T439_2 | reverse complement strand
CTCGGGCACCTACACGTTCAATGCCGACGGCAGCGTCTCGATGACGACCGGTGCCGACGGCAGCTATCAGTTCTACCTGCAATCGCCGCCGGTCATCGGCCTGTGCACCTACACGCTGCAGGTGGCGCCGCCGGCAGGCAGCGGCTATGTCTTCCCGTCGCAGCTGATCCCTGTGACGGCCGGCACCTTCGGCAGCTGCGGTCCGGTGGTGCCCGGTGCGCTGCCGCCCAAGGGGGCCGAGCCGACGACGCACTATTTCTCGGTCACGTCCGGCTTCAATGCTTCGAACGAGGCGTGCGACGTGGTGCACAACCACATCCCGCTCGACCCCGGCAATGTGCTCGGCCTGGTGCTGCGCAAGGAAGGCAGCAAGCGGCAGGTCGAGTTCGGCGACTTTCTGGACTACGCGTTGACGGTGACCAACAAGACGGGTACGCCGGTGACCGGCATCTCGATCAGCGACAGCCTGCCGCCGGGCTTTGCCTACGTGAGCAACAGCGCGCGCCTGAACGGTACGGCCACCGGCAATCCGGTCGGCGGCGCGGGCCCGAAGCTGGTGTTCAACTACCCGACGCTGACCCTGGGCATCGACCAGATGGCCATGGTGCGCTACCGCGTGCGGGTCGGCGTGGGCGCACCCACGAACGGCGATGCGATCAACCGTGCGCGTGCCCATTCGGGTCCGCTGCAGTCGAATCTTTCGAACTGGACCGTGCGCGTCACCGGGGGTGTGTTCTCGGACGAGGCCTTCATGTTCGGCAAGGTCTACATGGACTGCAAGGCCGACGGCAGGCAGGAGGGCAGCGACGAGATCGGCGTGCCCGGCGTGCGCCTGTTCATGGAGGACGGCACCAACGTCGTCACCGACGTGGAGGGCAAGTGGAGCCTCTACGGCCTCAAGCCGGTCACCCACGTGCTGCGCGTCGACCAGACCACGCTGCCGTCCGGTGCCCGCCTCGAATTGCTGGACAACCGCAACGCGGGCCGCCCCGAGAGCCGCTTCGTCGACCTGAAGAAGGGCGAATTCCACAAGGCCAACTTCATCATCGGCAACTGCGACAACCGCGCGACGCTGGACGACGTGGTGGCCCGCCGCGCGGCCATCGCCGCGATTCCGGACACCGAAGCCGAAGCCCAGGTGCGCATGCGCCTGAATGCGGAAGGGCAGATCGTTGCGGTGGGCGACTTGCGCTCGCTGCCCGCGAGCGGCCAGGCGCTGGCGAGCGGCAGCACGGGCTCGACCACGACGTCGTCCGCGCCGCTGATCGCCATGCCCGATGCGCCGGCCAATGCCAGCAGCTTCGTCGGTGCCGCCTCCGGCAGCATGAGCGGCACGCTGGGGACGGCGGCTTCGGCGGCGCCGACCCCGGCAGGCAGCCTCTTTGCCGCACTGAACGGCTTGCCGGCGGCCGCGAAAGGCGTGTCTGCCGAAGGCGGTGCGGCAACCGGTGTCGGCGCCTTTGCGAGTCGGCCGGTCAACACCTCCGCCGCCATGCTGGAGCCGCGCAGTGCACCGCTGCTGCCCGAGGCAGTGCCCAGTCCCATCGAGCTGGAGGTGCTGCTGCCGCAGATCGAAAGCAACGCGCTCGGCTTCCTCGGCCTGAAGAACGGCGACACCGTTCCCGCACAGTCGATCAACGTGCGCGTCAAGGGCGAGTCCGGCCTGGCGCTGCGGCTCAGCGTCAACGGCCAGGCCATCGACGAGCGGCGCGTCGGCAAGAAGACGCAGCTGCCATCGAAGAGCATCGGTGCCTGGGAATACATCGGCGTGGTGCTGCAACCCGGAACCAACCGCCTGCAGCTCGATGCGGTGGACGATTTCGGCAATGTGCGCGGCAGCGAACAGATCGGCATCGTCGCGCCCGACAAGCTCGGCGCGATCCAGATCGACCTGCCCGAGACCGCCTATGCCGACCTGCGCACGCCCGTGACCGTGAAGGTGCGGCTGGCCGATGCGGCGGGTGTGCCGGTGACGGCGCGCACCCAGCTCACGCTGGAGGTCGACCGCGGCCGCTGGCTCGACGAGGACCTGAACCCGGCCGAGCCGGGGACGCAGGTCTTCATGGACGGGGGGGCGGCCGAGTTCCGCCTGCTGCCGCCGGGCGAGGCGGGYGATGCGCGCCTGCGCGTGAGCGCCGGCAGCTTCGTCAAGGAAGCACGGCTTGTGCTCTTGCCCGAGATGCGCCCGATGCTCGGCGTGGGCATCGTCGAAGGCGTGCTCGATTTCACCCAGCGCGGCAGCGTGCCGCTCGGCGCCATGCCGGCCGGCGCGGCCTTCGAAGCCGAACTGACGGGCCTCGCGGACGAGCGCGAGAACCGCCGCGCGGGCGCCCGCGCCGCCTTCTTCTTCAAGGGCACCGTCAAGGGCGAGTACCTGCTCACGGCCGCCTTCGACTCCGACAAGACGCGTAAGGACCGGCTGTTCCGCGACATCCGGCCCGACGAGTTCTATCCGATCTATGGCGACTCGTCGGTCAAGGGCTTCGATGCGCAGAGCACGCAGAAGCTCTACGTGCGCATCGACAAGAACCGCTCCTACCTGCTGTACGGCGACTTCACGACCAGCAGCAGCACGGAGGTACGAAACCTCAGCCAGAGCAACCGCGCGCTCACCGGCCTCAAGCACGTGTACGAGACCGCGGACGTGCGCGCGACCAGCTATGCGTCGCGCACCGCGCAGACACAGCAGGTGGAGGAGTTCCGCGCCGTCGGCACGTCGGGCCCCTATTATCTGAGCACGACCGGCGGCGAGTTCGTCGACAACAGCGAGCAGATCGAGGTGGTGGTGCGCGACCGCAACCAGCCCGACATCGTGCTGCAGCGTACGCCGGCCACGCGCTTCGTGGACTACACGGTCGAGCCGCTCACGCGCCGCATCCTGTTCACGCATGCCGTCGCGTCCGTCGATGCCAACTTGAACCCGCAGTCGATCCGCGTCACCTACGAGGTCGACAGCGGCGGGCCCAAGTTCACCGTGGCCGGCACCGACGTGCAGGTCAAGGTCGGCGAACGGCTGCAGCTGGGCGTGGTCGCCAGCAC
>NZ_JBFTPJ010000725.1:0-3042 GCF_056398445.1 Variovorax sp. 01T439_2 | reverse complement strand
CTGCTCGGCCTGCGTGAGCTTGGATTCGCGCCGGCCGACCACCTGGATCAGGTGCACGCCGAAGCGCGAGACCACCGGGTCGCTGATCTGGCCCGGCGCCAGGCGGTCCATGGCTTCCTCGAACTCGGGCACGAACTGGCCCGGGCGCGACCAGCCCAGGTCGCCGCCCTCCTTGGCGCTGGCGTCCTGCGAGTTGTCGCGCGCGAGGCCGGCGAAGTCGGCCGTGCGGGCCTGCAGGCGGCGCTTGAATTCCGCGAGCTGCGCCACGGCCTGGGCGGTGGTGCGCTTCGGGTCGTTGAGCAGCAGGATGTGGCGCACCTGCGTCTGGGTCACGGTGGCGTCGGTGGCGCCGAGCTGGGCCTTGGCCAGCACCTTGAGCACGTGGAAGCCCGCACCCGAGCGGATCGGGCCGGCAATGCCGTTGACCGGCGTCGACTGCGTGGCTTCGACGAACAGCGACGGATAGCGGTCGGCGGTGCGCATGCCGACGGCGCCACCGTTGGCGCGGTCCGGCGAATCGGAGTTCTCCTGCACCAGCTTGGCGAAGTCTTCGCCGGCGCGGGCGCGCTGCGCGAGGCCCTGGGCCCGCTGCTGCAAGGTGGCGACCTGCGCCTCGGTGGCGTTCTCGGGCACGGCGACCAGCAGGTGCGCGAGGTTGATGTTCTGCAGCGCCGCGTCCTTGGTGGGGGCGTTGCGCTGGTCGCGCAGGTATTCGTCGGCCTCGGCGTCGCTGATCTTGACCTTGGACTCGACCTCGCGGTCGCGCAGGCGCGTGAGCAGCAGCTGGTCGCGCAGGTCGTTGCGGAATTCGCGCTGCGAAATGCCCTCGGCCACCACGCGGCGGCGCAGCTCCTCGACGCTGATCTGGTTCTGCCGCGCCACGGTCTGCTCGGCCTGGTCGATGGCGACCTCGTCCACCTTGATGCCGTTTTCCTTGGCCAGCTGGAGCTGTGCGCGCTCGGAGATCAGGCGCTCGAGCACCAGGCGCGTGAGCTCGGCGCGCGGCACGCGCTCGGCTTCGGCGTTTTCGCGGATCAGGCGCGTGACGCGCGACTGCACCTCGGTGTTGGTGATCGGTTCGGAATTGACCAGTGCGACGATGTATTCGGCCGCGCGCTGCACCGGCGCGGCGGTGGAAGGCGCGGTGCGCGGCGCCGGCGGCGCCAGCCGGGGACCGGCGCGCATGATGTCGGTGATGCCGCTGCCGCCACCGGGACGCAGGCCTTGCGCGCCCGAGGCCGCGGCCAGTGCCGCGAGGCAGCCCAGGGTCAGGATGGAACGGATGTGTTTCATGGCGTTGCTCAATCGTCTCAGTCGTAATTGGTGAAGCGGCTCGGCCCTTCGGTGGGCTGGCGAAGGGGCTGGTAGCGCTGGATGTTGGTCCGCAAGGTCTGCATCGGGCTCGACCCGATGCTGGAGAACCCGACGAATTCGAGCTGGAACATGATGCGGGTGTTGGCCGTCACCGTGCCGGTCGTGATGCGCTGCAGCACCACGCGCCCGATCCAGCAGCAGCCGTCGTACTCGAAGCCCAGCACGCCGTCCGTGAGTTTCTTGTCCTGCAGGCTGTAGTTGAGCCGGCCGACCGCGTACCACCGCCCGCCGCCCTGGCCCTTGCCCGGGCCGAGGTCCTTGCCCTTGTCGCCCCACAGGTCGTTGAGCGGCCACTGCCAGCCCACGTCGAAGGACTTGTTGCCGTCGGTGGCAAGGGGCGTGGTGGGCGCCTGGTAGCGGAAGGCCGCGCTCAGGTTGCGGTAGGGCCCTGGGTTGTAGCGCGCGGTGATGGCCGAGCGGTCCGACTTGTGCGTGTCGGGGTTGTACTGGACGACCGTGTCCAGGCTCCACTTGGGCGTCCAGTTGATCTGGGCGCCCAGCAGCAGGTCGCTCGCGCGGTCGGTCACCGGCGTGCCGCCCGGCAGCGTGACCTTCTGGTCGCTGAAGCGCAGCCGCTGCGCAATGCCGAAGCGCGCCGCCTCGACGCCGGTGTCGGGGTCGATCAGGCGCGAGGTGACGCCGAGCGTGAGCGTGTTGGTGTCGGAGATGCGGTCGTTGCCCGAGAAGGCGTTCTCGGTGTAGATGGTCGCAAAGCTGAAATCGTTGGCCGCCGAATCGTAGTTCGGCAGCATGCTCTGGTTGCGGAACGGCGTGTAGACGTAGTAGGCGCGCGGCTCCAGCGTCTGGCGGAAGGCGCGGCCGAAGTAGTTCGCGTCGCGCTCGAAGATCAGGCCGCTGTCGAGGCTGAAGGTCGGCACCGTCCGGTTGCTCGAGGTCGGGAAGAAATACAGCGAGTTCGGGTTGTAGGGCACGCCGTTGACGTACTGGGTTCCGTTGACGGTGAGCCTCGGAACGTCGGACTGCGGCAGGTAGTAGTTGTACGAAGCCGTGTTCAGCTGCAGCTTGGGGATGACGAAGGAGCTCGGCGTGATGAACGGCCGGCTGATGGTGGCAATGGCCAGGGCGCGGTCGCCGTCGGGCTGCGACTGCTGGTTGATGTCGAAGCCCGGCTGGCCGGCCAGGATGGTGTTGACGCGAAAGCGCGTGTAGTCCAGGTTCAGCGAAACGTCGAAGCCGTGCCAGTCGTACTTGTTGTAGTTGGCCGTGATCTGCGGCATCCGGTCATAGGACGGCACGATCGGCGACAGGCTGTATTGCAGCGTCTGGTAGCGCAGCGCCCGGATGCCGCCGCTCCAGTCGCCCTTGCTCCAGTTGAGCGAGGCGTCGTTCGTCAGCTGGCGCTGCGCCAGGGTGGGCGTGCGCGTGAAGTCGCGCCAGTAGTCGTTGTCGCTGACGCGGTTGATGTTGATGTTGGCCGAGAGCGAATCGAGCCCCAGCGCCTTCGCGTTGAAATCCTGGTGGTGGTTGGCCCAGATGCCCCAGCGCTTGCTGCTGGGCGGCGCGCCGAAATTCAGGGCCGAGGCCTGGATTTCCCCGTTGGCGAGCTGCTGCAGCTGCGCCGCGCGCGTTTCGTTGTAGCGCTGGCCCACGAGGCGGTCGCTGCCCATCAGGTCCAGGCGGATGCTGCCGCTGTATTCCTTCTCGAGG
>NZ_JBFTPJ010000724.1:0-3043 GCF_056398445.1 Variovorax sp. 01T439_2 | reverse complement strand
CGGCAACATCGTCATCAAGGGCACCGCGCGCAAGGTGCGGCGGCTCTATCACGGCAAGGTGCTCGCGGGCTTTGCCGGCGCCACGGCCGACGCCTTCACGCTCTTCGAGCGCTTCGAGGCCAAGCTCGAAAAGCACCAGGGGCACCTCACGCGCGCCGCCGTCGAACTCACCAAGGACTGGCGCACCGACCGCGTGCTGCGCAAGCTCGAGGCCATGCTGGCCGTGGCCGACGCCACCACCTCGCTCATCATCACCGGCAACGGCGACGTGCTGGAGCCCGAGGACGGCGTGATCGCCATCGGCTCCGGCGGCGCCTATGCGCAGTCCGCCGCCAAGGCGCTGATCGACAACACTGACCTCACTGCCGAACAAATTGTGCGCAAATCGCTGGCGATAGCCGGTGAAATCTGCATTTACACGAATATGAACCACACGGTGGAAGCGCTCTGACCATGTCYATGACCCCGCAGGAAATCGTCTCCGAGCTCGACAACCACATCGTCGGCCAGCCCGCCGCCAAGCGCGCCGTGGCCATTGCGCTGCGCAACCGCTGGCGCCGCCAGCAGGTCGAGGAAAAGCTGCGCACCGAGATCACGCCCAAGAACATCCTCATGATCGGCCCCACGGGCGTGGGCAAGACCGAGATCGCGCGCCGCCTTGCGCGCCTGGCGGATGCGCCGTTCATCAAGGTGGAGGCCACCAAGTTCACCGAGGTGGGTTATGTCGGCAAGGACGTCGATTCGATCGTTCGCGACTTGGCCGAGATCGCCGTCAAGCAGACGCGCGAGGCCGAAAGCGCCAAGGTGCGCGCGCGCGCCGAGGACGCCGCCGAAGACCGCATCCTCGACGTGCTGCTGCCGCCTGCGCGCGGTGCCGAGGGCGCCACGCCGGCGCTGGACGGCCCCAACCCCACGCGCCAGGCCTTCCGCAAGAAGCTGCGCGAGCACCAGCTCGACGACAAGGAGATCGAGCTCGACCTGGCCGAAGCCCGCGCGCCGCTCGAGATCATGGGTCCGGCCGGCATGGAGGAAATGACCGAGCAGCTGCGCGGCATGTTCGGCCAGCTCGGCGGCGGCAAGCGCAAGACGCGCAAGCTCAAGATCGCCGAGGCGATGCGCCTCCTGATCGACGAGGAAGCCGCCAAGCTGGTCAACGAGGACGAGATCCGCACGCAGGCCATCACCAACGCCGAGCAGAACGGCATCGTCTTCATCGACGAGATCGACAAGGTCGCCACGCGCAGCGAGGCCCAGGGCTCCGACGTGTCGCGCCAGGGCGTGCAGCGCGACCTGCTGCCGCTGGTCGAGGGCACGGCCGTGAGTACCAAGTACGGCGTGGTGCGCACCGACCACATGCTCTTCATCGCGAGCGGCGCCTTCCACCTGAGCAAGCCCAGCGACCTGATCCCCGAACTGCAGGGGCGCTTTCCGATCCGCGTCGAGCTGCAGTCGCTCTCGGTGTCCGATTTCGAGAGCATCCTCACGCAGACCCGCGCCTCGCTCGTGAAGCAGTACCAGGCGCTGCTCGCCACCGAAGGCGTCACGCTCGAATTCACGCCCGAAGGCGTGAACCGCCTGGCCACCATCGCGTACGAGGTCAACGAGCGCACCGAGAACATCGGCGCACGCCGTTTGTCGACCGTGATGGAGCGTCTGCTGGATGAGGTAAGCTTCGACGCGACCCGCATCGAGGGGCAGACCATCCGCATCGATGCCGCCTATGTCGACGAGCGCCTTGCGGCACTAAGTCACGACGAAGATCTTTCGCGCTTCATCCTCTGAAGCCCGCTTTGCGGCCCCTGTAACGGCGGCCGCGCTTCACGCATCACATTCATTGCGTGAGCTAAGTGCTTAATTCTCAACGAAATTCACCGATTTCCAGGTTTGGAAATCGGCGCTAAGTCGTTGATTCCATTACAAAAAATAGCACCAACGGCCAGTTGCGTCTGAAGTGTTTCCTGCTACAGTGCAAAAAAGTGCAGTTAAGTGGGAAAAAGTGCGGGTGGTGCCTCTTTCAGGTGCCGCGGCATTCCCAATACAGGGGTTCTGGTCGTGTTTCAAGGCGCTTCATCGCTCAGTCTGGATGCCAAGGGGCGGCTCTCCGTGCCGACCCGGCATCGCGACGTCCTGAGCGCCACGGCGGGCGGCCAGCTCACGATCACCAAGCATCCGCACGGCTGCCTCATGGTGTTCCCGCGTCCCGAGTGGGAGAAATTCAGGGAGCGCATCGCCGCGCTGCCGATGTCGGCACAGTGGTGGAAGCGCGTCTTCCTCGGCAACGCCATGGACGTGGAGATGGACGGCACCGGGCGCATCCTGGTGTCGCCCGAACTGCGTGCCGCCACGGGCATCGTGCGCGACACGCTGCTCCTGGGCATGGGCAACCACTTCGAGCTCTGGGACAAGGCGACCTACGAGGCCAAGGAGGCCGAGGCCACCCAGGGCGAGATGCCGGATGTGTTTCAGGACTTCGCGTTCTGAGGACCGACGTGAACACTCCATGGACCCATACGACCGTCTTGCTGAACGAAGCGGTGGAAGCCCTTCTTTCCGGCAGCACGGCAGCCACCGGCACCTACGTGGATGCGACCTTCGGGCGCGGAGGGCATGCGCGCGCGATCCTCGCGCGGCTGGCACCGGAAGGCAGGCTGATCGCATTCGACAAGGATGCGGAAGCGGTGGCCGAAGCAGCGCGCATCTCGGATGCGCGTTTTTCCATCCGGCACCAGGGATTCCGTTCGCTGGGCGAATTGCCCGATGCCAGCGTGGCGGGTGTGCTGATGGACCTGGGCGTGAGTTCGCCGCAAATCGACAACCCGGTGCGCGGTTTCAGTTTTCGTTTCGACGGTCCGCTCGACATGCGCATGGACACCACGCGCGGCGAGAGCGTGGCCGATTGGCTGGCAACGGCCGAACTCCAGCAGATTGCAGAGGTGATCCGTGACTATGGCGAAGAACGGTTTGCTGTTCAGATTGCAAAGGCGATTGTTGCTCGCAGACAAGAACGGGGCGCAATTTCAACCACCACCGAACTGGCCGAGC
Source organism: Variovorax sp. 01T439_2 (assembly GCF_056398445.1). Classification (NCBI taxonomy): domain Bacteria; kingdom Pseudomonadati; phylum Pseudomonadota; class Betaproteobacteria; order Burkholderiales; family Comamonadaceae; genus Variovorax; species Variovorax sp. 01T439_2. Next base: position 1 of record NZ_JBFTPJ010000724.1, on the reverse strand, counting down.
T
>NZ_JBFTPJ010000723.1:0-4098 GCF_056398445.1 Variovorax sp. 01T439_2 | reverse complement strand
CGGCAATGCTGATCAGGAGGCTGCTCTTGTCCTTGTAGTAGTGGTAGAGCGTGGCCTTCGAGAGATTGCAGGCCTCGGCCACCTGGTTCATCGAGGTGGCGGGATAGCCGCGGCGCGCGAACAGCTGGGCGGCCTGCGCAAGGATGAACTCGCGCTGGTCGTCATAGGTGGCGGATCTTCCACGCGGCATCGGGTCTTCTTTCTTCCTTGATTGATTGGCAGTTGTTGCGGGCAACCCGCGATCTTGCACGAAGCTAGCCGCGCCGCGTCGCGATCAGCGAGCGCACCTCGGTGGCGGGCAGGCGTGGCCGATCGGACTCCATCTGCTGCAGCGGCGCGACCTCGCGCAGGCTGGCCAGGCTGCGCATGGTGAGCGCCTGGTAGGTCTGCGTGCCTTCGAGCTTCCAGGCGATTTCTTCCTCGCTCAGCATCTTCTTCACCTTGGCCGGAATGCCCGCCACCAGCGAGCGCGCCGGCACCTTCATGCCGGCCGGCACGAAGGCGCAGGCCGCCACGATGGCCTGCTCGCCGATCTCGGCCTCGTCCATCACCACCGCATTCATGCCCACCAGCGCGTCGCGCCGCACGATGCAGCTGTGCAGGATCGCGCCGTGGCCGATGTGGCCGTTGACCTCGACCACCGTGTCCTGGTCCGGGAAACCGTGGATGCAGCAGTGGTCCTGCACGTTGGAGCCCTCCTGCAGCACGATGCGGCCGAAATCGCCGCGCAGGCTGGCGCAGGGGCCGACATAGCAGCCGGGCCCGACGATCACGTCGCCGATCAGCACGGCGCTGGGGTGCACATAAGCCGTCGGGTCGACGACGGGAATCACGCCGTCGATGGAGTAGCTGGGCATTCGATCGGTCTCCTTTGTTGCGGGCTCAGGGTTTGCCCTGAAGCCACCCGCTTGTGCTGGCATCGGGCTCGATCTTAAAATCTACCGGACGGTCGGTCAATAGTGTTTAAGGATCAGAGACAAGCCCATGCCAGAACCTTTAGTTCTCACCAGCGATGCCGGTGCCGTTCGCACGCTGAGCCTCAACCGCCCCGCGGGCGCTGTGCTGCGACCTTGTCGTGGCCGGCCGCTCGGCCAGCTTCATCCAGGCCTTCACCAGGATCGGCCTCGTGCCCGACACCGGCGGCACCTGGCTGCTGCCGCGGCTCGTGGGCTCGGCGCGCGCGCTGGGCATGGCGATGCTGGGCGACAAGCTGCCGGCCGAGGAGGCCGCGCGCATCGGCCTGATCTGGCAGTGCGTGGACGACGCGGCACTGCCCGAAACGGCCGCCGCGCTCGCCTCGAAGCTGGCCGGCATGCCGACCCGCGCCCTGGTCGCCACGCGCCAGGCCATGGCGGCGGCACAGGGCCTGGACCTCGATGCAGCGCTGGCCGCAGAAGCACGCATCCAACGCGAGATGGGCAACGCTGGCGACTACCGCGAGGGCGTCGAGGCCTTCCGCGCCAAGCGCGCGCCGGTGTTCAAGGACCGCTGAGATGACATCCTGCTTTTCTTTGCGTCGTGTTGTCGGTCATACAGGGCGCTGCTGTTCRGGGCGCGCTCCCGCCGACGGGGTACCTTGCTCCGCGAATGTCCTCCGGCCTGCGGCCTCCCCCTTGATTTCGCTGCGCAAGGCACCCCATCAGCGGGWGCGTTGGACAGAGCATTGGTTGATCGGCCGGCACAAGAGCCGCGCCCACCGTGCACAGGGCATCGGGTGCTCCCCGCAGCGAAATAAAGGAGGAGGCGAAGCCGGGGGACATTCGCGGAGGGGAGTACCCGGTGGCCTGTGCACGCGCCCCGAACAACGCGGACAACAAAAACAACAGCGCCAAGAAACAAGACACCCCAAGCCCGGCACAGGCGGAACCCAAGAATGACCGACACCACCCGCACCCCCCAGCAAACCGCCGAGTACGTCCGCGACGGCATGTTCGCGAACGACAACGCCTCCAAGGGCCTCGGCATGCGCATCGTCGAGGTCGGCCCCGGCCAGGCCACGCTCGAGATGCGCGTGCGCACCGACATGCTCAACGGCCACGCCATCTGCCACGGCGGCTTCATGGCCACGCTGGCCGACTCCACCTTTGCCTTCGCCTGCAACTCGTACAACGAGCTCACGGTGGCCTCGGGCTTCTCGATCGACTTCATCACACCGGCCCGCGAAGGCGACGTGCTCACCGCGCGCTGCTTCGAAGTGTCGAAGGCCGGCCGCACCGGCGTGTACGACACCGAGATCACCAACCAGCGCGGCGAGCGCATCGCCATGTTCCGCGGCCGCTCCTACACCGCCAAGGGCCGCCCCGCCGTTGCCGCCTGAGGAGACACAAGCCCATGACAGCCAGACACCCTGCCCCCGGCGAGCTCGAGCCCATCGAAACCGCGAGCCGCGACGAGATCACCGCGCTGCAGATCCAGCGCCTGCGCGCCACGCTGCAGCGCGCCTACGACCACGTGCCGCACTACCACAAGGCCTTCGATGCCAAGGGCGTGCACCCCGGCGACCTGAAGTCGCTGGCCGACCTGTCGAAGTTTCCGTTCACGGTGAAGACCGACCTGCGCGACAACTACCCCTTCGGCATGTTCGCCGTGCCGCGCGCGCAGGTGGCGCGCATCCATGCCTCGTCGGGCACCACCGGCAAACCGACCGTGGTCGGCTACACGCTGAAGGACATCGACACCTGGGCCGACCTCGTCGCGCGCTCCATCCGCGCGGCGGGCGGCCGTGCCGGCGACATGGTGCACGTGTCGTACGGCTACGGCCTCTTCACGGGCGGCCTGGGCGCGCACTACGGCGCCGAGCGCGCGGGCTGCACCGTCATCCCGATGTCGGGCGGCCAGACCGAGAAGCAGGTGCAGCTGATCCAGGATTTCAAGCCCGACATCATCATGGTCACGCCCAGCTACATGCAGGTGATCATCGAGCAGTTCGAGCGGCAGGGCCTCGATGCCAAGGACAGCTCGCTCCGGATCGGCATCTTCGGCGCCGAGCCGTGGACCGAGGCCATGCGCCGCGACATCGAAGCCAAGGCCGGCCTCGATGCGGTCGACATCTACGGCCTGTCCGAAGTGATGGGCCCGGGCGTGGCCAGCGAATGCGTCGAGAGCAAGGACGGCCCCGTGATCTGGGAAGACCACTTCTATCCCGAGATCATCGACCCCGACACCGGCGAGCTCAAGGCCGATGGCGAGGAAGGCGAGCTGGTCTTCACCTCGCTCAGCAAGGAGGCCATGCCGATCGTGCGCTACCGCACGCGCGACCTCACGCGCCTGCTGCCGCCCACCTCGCGTTCGTTCCGCCGCATGGGCAAGATCGTCGGGCGCAGCGACGACATGATGATCATCCGCGGCGTCAACGTCTTTCCCACGCAGGTCGAAGAGATCGTGCTCGCGCACAGCGCGCTCACCGGCCTCTACCAGGTGCGCGTGAGCCGCGAAGGCCTGCTCGACCAGGTCGAGGTGCACTGCGAACTCACACCGCACGAGGCCGCCGCGGCCGACCGCAACGCCATCTCCGACTGGGTGCAGCAACGCGTGAAGACGCTCATCGGCATCTCCACCCGCGTGGTCGTGCACGGCCCCGACGAAATGGAACGCACGCAGACCGGCAAGGCCCGCCGCGTGATCGACACGCGCCCGCGCTGAGCCGCCCGCGCGCCCACACACCGCACAGAAAGGACACGCACATGTACACCCAGGCAATGGACACCATGGGCAAGGACGCAGGCGACGGCAAGCAGAAGAAAGCCGTGCGCTCCGCCGAGGAAATGCGGCTCGAGGAGCGCTTCGACGCGCACATCGACGCCGGCGACTTCATCGAGGCGAAGGACTGGATGCCCGAGCACTACCGCAAGACSCTGKTGCGCCAGATCWSSCAGCAYGCGCAYTCGGAGATYRTCGGCATGCWGCCSGAAGSCAACTGGATCKSCCGCGCSCCCASSCTCAAGCGCAAGGCCATCCTSMTGGCCAAGGTSCAGGACGARGSCGGCCACGGSCTGTACCTGTACGCGGCCGCCGAAACGCTGGGCACCTCGCGCGACCAGATGTTCGATGCGCTGCACAGCGGTAAGGCCAAGTACAGCTCGATCTTCAACTACCCCA
>NZ_JBFTPJ010000722.1:0-3044 GCF_056398445.1 Variovorax sp. 01T439_2 | reverse complement strand
CCTCAAGAAGATGATGGAGTCGAAGTAGCCCGGCGCAGCGGGAACCACCATGGGCACCGAAGAACAACTCGAAGACTGGCGCCGCCTCGCGCTGCGCGTCGAAAGCGAAGTCGCGAAGGCGGTGATCGGCCAGGCCGAGACGATCCGCCTCATCAACGTGGCGCTGTTCGCGCGCGGCCACGTGCTGCTCGAGGGCGACGTGGGCGTGGGCAAGACCACGGTGCTGCGCGCCTTCTCGCGCGCCATCGGCGGCGACTTCGAGCGCGTCGAGGGCACGGTCGACCTGATGCCCGGCGACCTCGTCTATCACACCTATGTGGACGCCGAAGGCCGGCCGCGCATCGACCCGGGGCCGCTGCTGCGCCACGGCGAACGCCTGGTCACCTTCTTCTTCAACGAGATCAACCGGGCCCGGCCGCAGGTGCAGTCGCTGCTCTTGCGCGCGATGGCCGAGCGCACCGTGTCGGCCTTCGACCGCGAGTACAGCTTTCCGCACATGACGGTGTTCGCCGACCGCAACAAGGTCGAACGCGAAGAGACCTTCGAGCTGGCTTCGGCGGCGCGGGACCGCTTCATGTTCGAGCTGAACATGCCCAAGCCGGCCGACCGCGGCATCCGCCAGTCGCTGGTGTTCGACACCGCCTACCACGACACCGAAAGCCTGATCGACAAGGTGGCGCCCGCCATCCTGCCCTGGGACCGGCTCAACGCCATCGCCGCGCATGTGCAGCGCAGCGTGCGCGCCAGCGAGACCATCGAGCGCTATGTGCTCGACGTGTGGGAGGCCACCGAGGCGCCGCAGAAGTTCGGCATCCGGCTCGACGGCGTGGACATGGACCGCCTGATCCTGGCCGGCGCCAGCCCGCGCGGCATGAGCGCGCTGCTGCGCGCGGCACGCACCGTGGCCTGGCTCGAAGGCCGATCGCACCTGGAACCTGCCGACCTGGCGGCGGTGCTGCCCTCGGTGCTTGGGCACCGCGTCTTCTTCACGCCTGTGTACGAACTGCGGCGGGCGGAATTGTCTGAAGCGCTGGTGACGCAGATCATGGACAAGATCGCCGCCCCCTGATGCCATGGACCGCGTCGACGAATTCCACTACCAGCTGCCGCGCCGCTTCGGCGGCTGGCGCCCTGGCGCGCAGCGCGGCCTGAGCCAGGGCAGCGGGCAGGAATTTGCCGCGCACCGGCGGCTGTTCGACCACCCCGACCCGCGCCGCATCGACCTGCGCGCGAGCCTGCGCGAGGGCCGCGGCGACTGGCTGGTGCGCATCCACCGGCTGCGCGTGGCGATTCCGGTGCACGTGGTGGTCGACGTGTCGGCCTCAATGCACTTCGGCGCCGAGCGGCGCAAGCTCGACGTGGTGGCCGACCTGGTCGAGGCGCTGGGCTACAGCGCGTTTCGCGCCGGCGACACCGTCGGCCTGCTGGCCTTCGACCAGCGCGAGCGCGAAGATCTTTTCGTGCCCGCGCGCCACAGCCGCGGCAACGGCAGCCTGATGGCGCGGATGCTGCGCGAATGCGATGCGGCTTCCGGCGCGCCGCCCGCGGACGACAGCGCCCTCTCGGGCCTGCGCCGCGCCACCGAACGGCTGGTGGGCCGCGGCGGGCTGGTGTTTCTCGCGTCCGACTTCCACTGGCCGATCGACGCGCTCGGCGAGCTGCTCGAACAGTTCTCGCCCGCTTGCGTCGTTCCGCTGGTGGTCTGGGACCCGGCCGAAATCGAACCGCCCGACGCCCGCGCGCTGGTTGCCCTGCGCGACGCCGAAACCGGCGCGCGGCGCAGCCTGTGGATGCGCGATTCGCTGCGCACGCGGTGGCGCGAATCGGTCGCGGCCCGCCGCGCCGAACTCACCGCGCTGTTCAACGCACACGGCATGCCGCCCTTTCACCTGCAGGGCCGCTTCGACGCCGAGGCGCTCACGCGTTATTTCCTGGAGACGGCGGCATGAGCCTCGTTCATGCCGCTGTACTGGCGCTGGTGCTGGCCGCCCTGCCCGCCGGTTTTTCACGCGCCGCCGATCCCGCCACGCCGGCCGCAGCCACCGCCGTCACCATCGAGCAGCCGCGCAGCTTCGGCCATGTGCTCGGCGACGTGCTCACGCAGCGCGTGCTGCTCGAACACCAGGGCCGGCCGATCGAGCCCGGCGCACTGCCCACCGCGGCGCGCATCGATCTCTGGCTCGAACGCAGGCCGTCGCGCATCGAGACCGATGCGCAAGGCAAGCGCTGGCTCGCCGTCGAATACCAGGTCATCAACGCCCCGCGCGCGCTGGCCGCCATCTCGCTGCCGGCCCTGACGATCGCCACCGCCTCGGGCCCCGCGCTCGCGCTGCCGGCCTGGCCGGTCAGCATCGGGCCGCTGGCGCCGGCGGAAGCCTTCGGCCAGGGCGACCTGCAGCCGCTGCGGCCGGACCGCCCGGTCGCGGCACTTGCGACCTACCCCATCGAACAGCATCTGAAGTTCTCGCTGCTTGCGCTGCTCGCGGTGCTGCTGGCCTGGCTCGCATGGTGGGCCTGGCGCAACATGCGCGAGGCGCAGCAGCTTCCGTTCGCGCATGCCTGGCGCGAGCTCAGGCGCATCGACGATCCCGCGAGCCCCGAGGCATGGCGCGTGCTGCACCGCGCGCTCAACCGGAGCGCCGGCCGCGTCGTGCACGGCGCCAGCCTGCCGCAGCTGCTGGCCGACGCACCCTACCTGCGTCCGCTGCAGCCGCGGCTGGAAGATTTCTACCGCGAATCGACCCGGCGCTTCTTCTTCGCCGAAAGCACTGCCGCACCGGCCGAGGCCCAGGCCGCCTATCCGCTCAAGCCGCTGTGCCGCGCGCTGCGCAACGCGGAAAAGCGCCACCGGCATTGACCGGCGGACAAAAGCCATGCGCGTCGACCTCGCCCAGCCCTGGATGCTCGTGCTGCTGCCGCTTGCGCTGCTGCCGCTCTTGCGCAAGCGAAGCGACACGCTGGGCTTCTCGTATGTGGCCTGGCTGCCGGCCGACCGCGTCGGCCGCCTCGTCGGCTTTCTGTGGCGCGCGTTCGCGGTCGGCGCC
>NZ_JBFTPJ010000721.1:0-5985 GCF_056398445.1 Variovorax sp. 01T439_2 | reverse complement strand
GGCAGTCGACCCGGTTCAAGAACCGCATCCTGACCGGGCCGCTCGCGGTGGGCCGTTCGCTGGTGATCGGCGAGGACAACGGAACGCTGCACTTCGTCTCGCGCGAAGACGGCGCACTGCTCAATCGCGTCACGCCCGATGGCTCCGCCATTGGCGTCACGCCGGTGATGGCCGGCAACACGGTGGTGGTGGTGACTGCCAACGGCGGTGTGTTTGGATATCGCCCTGAATAACTCTTTGCAAGGCCCGACCATGAAAACCGCGCCCCTGAAAGGCCGGCCATGAAGCCGGTCGTGGCCCTGGTCGGGCGGCYCAACGTCGGCAAGTCGACCCTCTTCAACCGCCTCACGCAGACGCGCGACGCCATCGTCGCCGACTTTGCCGGACTCACGCGCGACCGCCACTATGGCARCGGCCGCCTGGGCAAGCACGAGTTCATCGTGATCGACACCGGGGGCTTCGAGCCCGATGCGGGCAGCGGCATCTACAAGGAAATGGCCAAGCAGACGCGGCAGGCCGTGGCCGAGGCCGATGTCGTGATCTTCGTGGTCGATGCCCGCGAAGGCCTTTCGGCGCAGGACCACGACATTGCGAACGAGCTGCGGCGGCTCGGCAAGCCCTGCGTGCTGGCGGCCAACAAGGCCGAAGGCATGCACGACGGCACCAAGCTGGTCGATTTCTACGAACTCGGCTTTGGCGACGTGCATGGCGTGTCCGCGGCGCACGGGCAGGGCATGCGCGACCTGGTCGAGCTGGCGCTCGCGCCGCTGAACCTGCCCGACCCCGACGACGAGGCGGACGAGGACGACGTCAACAAGCCCATCAAGCTGGCGGTGGCCGGGCGGCCGAACGTCGGCAAGTCCACGCTGATCAACACCTGGCTCGGTGAAGAGCGCCTGGTGGCGTTCGACCTGCCGGGCACCACGCGCGACGCCATCTCGGTGCCGTTCGAGCGCAACGGCCAGCGCTTCGAGCTGATCGACACGGCCGGCCTGCGACGCAAGGGCAAGGTGTTCGAGGCGATCGAGAAGTTCTCGGTGGTCAAGACGCTGCAGGCCATCGAGTCGGCCAACGTCGTGCTGCTGCTGCTCGATGCCACGCAGGGCGTGACCGACCAGGACGCGCACATCGCCGGCTACATCCTCGAAAGCGGCCGCGCGGTGGTGATTGCCATCAACAAGTGGGACGCGGTCGACAGCTACCAGCGCGAGCAGATCCAGCGCCAGATCGAAACCCGGCTGCCGTTCCTCAAGTTCGCATCGCTGCATTTCATCTCGGCCATCAAGCGCCAGGGCCTGGGTCCGGTGTGGCAGGCCATTGCGCAGGCCCACAAGTCGGCCACGCGGAAGATGTCCACGCCGGTGCTGACCCGGCTGCTGCTGGAGGCGGTGCAGTTCCAGTCGCCCAAGCGCGCGGGCATGTTCCGCCCCAAGCTGCGCTATGCGCACCAGGGCGGCATGAATCCGCCGGTGATCATCATCCACGGCAATTCGCTGGAGCATGTCACCGAGGCCTACAAGCGCTTTCTCGAAGGGCGCTTCCGCAAGGAGTTCGATCTGGTGGGCACGCCCTTGCGCATCCAGTTCAAAAGCTCGCAAAATCCCTTTGCGGACAAGGACGATTGAGCACGCTTGGCTGCCGATGGCGGCCGATGAGCCATGGCCGGGTCGAAAGTTCCGCCTTTTGAGAGACGTTATTTTTCAAAGGCTTTTGACCCTGATTGCTGCAGCGCAGAAACCCTGTGTTAAGGTCATCTCTCCAACAACTACTCTTGAACACGGAGAATATCGTGAGCAATAAAGGGCAACTTCTACAAGACCCGTTTCTGAACACCCTGCGTCGCGAGCATGTGCCGGTCTCCATTTATTTGGTGAACGGTATCAAGCTGCAGGGCCAGATCGAGTCTTTCGACCAGTATGTCGTGCTGCTTCGCAACACGGTCACGCAAATGGTCTACAAGCACGCCATCTCCACCATCGTGCCGGGTCGTGCCGTCAACTTCTCGGCTGCCGAGAACGACGACGCCGCAGCCTGATCGCGCGGAGCGCGGCGGTAACCCCGCCGCGCTTTTTCCATATTGATCCCGCTTGTCTGAATTGAACTCCCGCCAGGAAGGCGCCGCCGTTCTCGTCGGCGTCGATTTCGGGCTGCCCCATTTCGACAGCGAACTCGAGGAACTCGGCCTGCTCGCGCAGACCGCGGGCCTTTCGCCTGTCGCGCGCCTCGTCTGCAAGCGCAAGGCGCCCGACGCCGCACTTTTCGTTGGAAGCGGCAAGGCCGAAGAAATCAAGGAACTGGCCGCCATGCACCAGGCCAGCGAGGTCATCTTCGACCAGTCGCTGAGCCCGGCGCAGCAGCGCAACCTCGAGCGCCAGCTCGACGTGGCGGTGTACGACCGCACCTTCCTCATCCTCGAGATCTTTGCCCAGCGCGCCCGCTCCCATGAGGGCAAGCTGCAGGTCGAGCTGGCTCGCCTGCAGTATCTGAGCACGCGCCTGGTTCGCCGCTGGTCCCACTTGGAGCGCCAGACGGGCGGTGCCGGCGTGCGCGGCGGTCCCGGCGAAAAGCAGATCGAGCTCGACCGCCGGATGATCAGCGAATCGATCAAGCGCACGCGCGAGCGGCTGGCCAAGGTGCAGAAGCAGCGCGGCACGCAGCGCCGCCAGCGCGAGCGCCGCGAAACCTTCAACATCTCGCTCGTGGGCTATACCAACGCCGGCAAGTCGTCGCTGTTCAATGCGCTGGTCAAGGCTCGCGCGTATGCGGCCGACCAGCTCTTTGCCACGCTCGACACCACCACGCGCAACCTCTACCTGGGCGATGCCCGCAGGCAGGTCTCGATTTCCGACACCGTCGGCTTCATCCGCGACCTGCCGCACGGGCTGGTCGACGCCTTCAAGGCCACGCTGCAGGAGGCCGTCGATGCCGACTTGCTGCTGCACGTGGTGGATGCCTCCAATCCGCTCGATGCCCTTGAAACTGCGCAGCACCCGCTGCATCTGCAGGACGACATGGAAATCGACGGCGTGCGGGTTCCGCGCATCTTCCTCAGCGCCCGCAGCGGCGAGGGACTGCCCCTGCTGCGCGCCGAGCTGGCCCGCCGGTCGGGCTCCCTGGGCGACGCGATGACCCCAGAGGCCGACACTGAATTGCACGACACCGCCAATTGATTGGGCACAATCCCGCCACTGACAAGAGAACGAAGCGAATGAATGCAAAGCCAGCGTGGAGAGGGTTTCTGGGCATGTTCAACCTGAACGATGGCCGATGGGGCCGTGGCGACGAGCCGTCGTCCAACGGCGACCGCCCAACCGGCAACCGGCCTCCCGACGCGGACCCGCCGGGCGGCCCGACGCCACCGCCCTCGGGCAACAACAACGGCAACGGCAACCGCCCCCGCGGCCAGGGCCCGAACCAGGGCCCGCCCGACCTCGATGAACTCTGGCGCGACCTCAACCGCAAGCTGGGCGGCTTCTTCGGCGGCAAGGGCGGCGGCAATCGCCCCACCGGCGGCGGCAATGGCGGTGGCGGCAACGGCTATCGGCCGGACATGAAGAATGCCGGCTTCGGCCTCGGCCTGGTGGCGGCGGTGGCCGTTCTCATCTGGCTCGGGACCGGCTTCTTCATCGTGAACGAAGGCCAGCAGGCCGTGGTGACGCAGTTCGGCCGCTACAAGACGACGGTGAATGCCGGCTTCAACTGGCGCCTGCCGTATCCCATCCAGCGCCACGAGGTGGTGGTGGTCACGCAGATCCGCTCGACCGACGTGGGCCGCGACGCCATCGTGCGCTCCACCGGCCTGCGCGAATCGGCCATGCTGACCGAAGACGAGAACATCGTCGAAATCAAGTTCGCCGTGCAGTACCGCCTGAGCAATGCGCAGGCCTGGCTCTACGAGAGCAAGTCGCCGGCCGAAACCATCGTGCAGGTGGCCGAGAGCTCCGTGCGCGAGGTGGTCGGCAAGATGAAGATGGATGCCGCGCTGGCCGAGGAGCGCGACCAGATCGCCCCGCGCGTGCGGCAATTGATGCAAACCATCCTCGACCGCTACAAGATCGGTGTCGAAGTGGTCGGCATCAACCTGCAGCAGGGCGGAGTGCGTCCGCCCGAGCAGGTGCAGGCCGCTTTCGACGACGTGCTCAAGGCCGGCCAGGAGCGCGAGCGCACCAAGAACGATGCGCAGGCCTACGCCAACCAGGTCGTGCCGCTTGCCGCCGGTACGTCCTCGCGTCTCAAGGAAGAGTCCGAAGCCTACAAGGCGCGCATCGTCGCACAGGCACAGGGCGATGCCGGCCGCTTCAGCGCGGTGCTGGCCGAGTACCAGAAGGCGCCGCAGGTCACCCGCGACCGCATGTACACCGACGCCATGCAGCAGATCTATGCCAGCACCACCAAGGTACTGGTCGATACCAAGCAAGGCTCCAACCTGCTGTACCTGCCGCTCGACAAGCTCATGCAGCTGAGCGGCAGCAACCCGGCCGCAACGCCGGTCGATGCGGCCAGCCCCAGCGTGGCAGGTACCGCGCCCGCCCAGTCGTCGGTGATTCCGGTGGTGCCGCCATCGAGCGAGAGCCGTGCCCGCGATGGCCGTTCGCGTGATCGCGACGTGCGTTGAAAAGGCCAGGAAGAACATGAACAGAATCGGATTCATCGCCTCGTCGATCCTCGTCTTGCTCGTGCTGCTGAGCTCGACCCTCTTCGTGGTCGACCAGCGCCAGTTCGGCGTGGTCTATGCCCTTGGCCAGATCAAGAGCGTCATCACCGAACCGGGCCTCAACTTCAAGCTGCCGCCGCCGTTCCAGAACGTGTCGTACATCGACAAGCGGCTGCTCACGCTCTCCAGCCTCGACACCGAGCCGATGCTCACGGCCGAGAAGCAGCGCGTGGTGATCGACTGGTACGTGCGCTGGCGCATCACCGATCCGCAGGCCTACATCCGCAACGTCGGCCTCGACGAAAACGCGGGCGCCACGCAGCTCAACCGCGTGGTGCGCAACGCCTTCCAGGAAAACATCAACAAGCGCACCGTGCGCGACCTGATCTCGGTGCGCCGCGAAGCGCTGATGGCCGACGTGCAGCGAGAAGTGCTGGCCGTGGTGAAGGGCTCCAAGCCCTGGGGCGTGGACGTGGTCGACGTGCGCATCACGCGTGTGGACTATGTGGAAGCCATCACCGAATCGGTCTACCGCCGCATGGAGGCCGAGCGCAAGCGCGTGGCCAACGAACTGCGTTCGACCGGTACGGCCGAAGGTGAAAAGATCCGCGCCGACGCCGACCGCCAGCGCGAAGTGATCGTGGCGAACGCCTACCGCGATGCCCAGAAGATCAAGGGCGAGGGCGATGCCCAGGCTGCCGCTGCGTACAGCGAGGCCTTTGGCCGCGACCCGCAGTTCGCGCAGTTCTATCGCAGCCTGGAGGCCTACAAGCAAAGCTTCAACAAGAAGAGCGACGTGATGGTGCTCGACCCGTCGTCGGACTTCTTCCGGGCCATGCAGAGCTCGGGCACGCCCGCAGGCAACGCTCCTCCGCGCCGCTGATCCTGCGCCGGGCCGCCGCCGTGAGCGCCGAAATCTTCTGGAGTGCGCTGGCGCTCGTCCTGGTGATCGAGGGCATCCTGCCTTTCGTCTCGCCAGGCGGGTGGCGGCGCGGCTTCGGGCAGCTCATGCAACTGCGCGACGGCCAGCTGCGCTTCTTCGGACTTTGCAGCATCTTGCTGGGTTTGGCCCTTCTTTGGCTGCTGGGGTAGCGCGGCCCGGTAGAATCCCGGTTTAACCACGCCCCCGATCCCCATGTCCGCCTGGGTCCTCCCGGATCACATTGCCGATGTGCTGCCTTCCGAGGCGCGCCACATCGAAGAACTTCGACGCCAGCTGCTCGATACCGCCCGTGGCTATGGCTACGAGCTGGTGATGCCGCCGCTGCTCGAGCACCTCGAGTCGCTGCTGTCCGGCACCGGCGAGGCGCTCGATCTCCAAACCTTCAAGC
>NZ_JBFTPJ010000720.1:0-3048 GCF_056398445.1 Variovorax sp. 01T439_2 | reverse complement strand
GGTATAGGGAATGCCGAGCAGCTCGAGCGCGCCCTGCACCGTGCCGTCCTCGCCATGCCGGCCATGCAGCGCGATGAAGCAGCGCGCGAAGCCCTCGCGCCGCAGCTCGACGAGGTCGCGCTCGGCGGGATCGAAGGCATGCGCATCGACGCCGCGCGAGCGCAGCGCCTCGAGCACGCCGTTGCCGGACAGGAGCGAGATTTCGCGCTCGGCAGAGCTTCCGCCGAACAGCACGGCCACCTTGCCGAATTGCTTGGGATCCTGAAGGCTCATGATGCCTCCCCCTTKCGCCTGGTGCGCGTTGTTTGTTGCGGCAGCGATGCCGCGGCTGCAATTTCAACCACCTTGCCCGGCACGGCGCCGATGGAGCCCGCGCCCATGCAAAGCACCACGTCGCCGGCGCGCGCGTTGTCCAGGATGGCCTGCGGCATGGCGCCGATGTCGTCGACGAACACCGGCTCCACCTTGCCGGCCACGCGCAGGGCGCGCGCCAGCGTGCGGCCGTCCGCCGCCACGATGGGCGGCTCGCCCGCGGCATAGACCTCGCCCAGCAGCACCGCGTCGGCATTGCCGATGACCTTGACGAAGTCCTCGAAGCAGTCGCGCGTGCGGGTGTAGCGGTGCGGCTGGAAGGCCAGCACCAGCCGTCGCCCCGGGAACGCGCCGCGCGCGGCGGCAATGGTTGCGGCCATCTCCACCGGGTGGTGGCCGTAGTCGTCGATCACGGTGAAGCTGCCGGCCGGCTCGCCCTGCGCGGCCACCTCGCCATAGCTCTGGAAGCGGCGGCCCACGCCCTTGAAGCCGGCCAGGCCGCGCTGCACCGCTTCGTCGGGAATGCCGAGCTCCACCGCCACCGCGATCACCGAGAGCGCATTGCGCACGTTGTGCTCGCCCGGCAGGTTCAGCACGATCGGCAGGTCGGGCAGCGTGACGCCGTTGCGCCGCTGCGCGGTGAAGTGCATCTGGCCGCCCACTGCGCGCACGTCGATCGCGCGCACCTGGGCCTCTTCGCCAAAGCCGTAGCTCGTCACCGGGCAGGTGACTTCGGCCACGATGTCGCGCACCGCCGGATCGTCGGTGCACAGGATGGCCACGCCATAGAACGGCATGCGGTGCAGGAAGTCGACGAAAGCCTTCTTGAGCTTCGCGAAGTCGTGCCCGTAGGTTTCCATGTGGTCGGCGTCGATGTTCGTGACCACCGCCATGACGGGCAGCAGGTTCAGGAACGAGGCGTCCGACTCGTCGGCCTCCACCACGATGTAGTCGCCGCTGCCGAGCTGCGCATTGGCGCCGGCGCTGTTCAGGCGCCCGCCGATCACGAAGGTCGGGTCGAGCCCGGCCGCATCGAGCACGCTTGCCACCAGGCTGGTGGTGGTGGTCTTGCCGTGCGTGCCCGCAATCGCGATGCCCTGCTTGAGGCGCATCAGCTCGGCCAGCATCAGCGCGCGCGGCACCACCGGAATGCGCTTCTCGCGCGCGGCCAGCACCTCGGGGTTGTCCGACTGCACCGCGGTGGAAGTGACCACCGCATCCGCGCCGTCGATGTGCGCGGCGGCGTGGCCCACGAAGGTGCCGATGCCCAGGCCGGTAAGCCGGCGCAAGGTGGCGCTGTCGGCCAGGTCGGAGCCGGTGATGCGGTAGCCCAGGTTGAACAGCACTTCGGCGATGCCGCTCATGCCCGAGCCGCCGATGCCCACGAAATGGATGTGACGAATCGCGTGCTTCATCTGGCAAGCTCCTCGCAGGCGCGGACGACCGCTTCCACTGCTTCGGTCTTCTGCATGGTCTTGGCCTTGGCGGCCTTGTCGATCAGCGCGGTGCGCTCGGTTTTCTGTAGCAAATCAGCCAGCAATTCAGGAGTGAGGTCGGCCTGCTGCACCAGCCAGCCGCCGCCCGCGTCGACGAGGAAGCGCGCGTTGGTGGTCTGGTGGTCGTCGACCGCCGAGGGAAAAGGCACGAACAGCGCTGCTGCGCCGACGGCCGCGATTTCTGTGACGGTGCTGGCCCCGGCGCGCGCGACGATGATGTCGGCGTCGGCGTAGGCCTGCGCAGTGTCTTCGATGAAGGGCGTGAGTTCGCCCTCGACGCCGGCTGCCGCATAGTTGGCGCGCAGTTCGTCGATCTGTTTGGCGCCGCTCTGGTGCAGCACCTGCGGGCGCGTGGCCGGCGCGATGCGCGCCAGCGCCTGCGGCACCACGGCGTTGAGTGCCTTGGCGCCCAGGCTGCCGCCGACCACCAGCAGACGCAGCGGACCGCTGCGGCCGGCGAAGCGCACGGCCGGCTCGGGCTGCGAGGTGAACGCCGCGCGCAGCGGGTTGCCCACCCACTGCGCCTTCTTCAGCACATTGGGGAAAGCCGTGAACACGCGGTCGGCCACGCCCGCGAGCACCTTGTTGGCAAGGCCGGCCACCGAGTTCTGCTCGTGCAGCACCAGCGGCTTGTTGAGCAGCACGCTCATCATTCCGCCCGGAAAGGTGATGTAGCCGCCCAGGCCCACGACGACGTTGGGCTGCACGCGGCGCACCACGCCGATGCTCTGCCAGAACGCGCGCAGGAGCCGCAGCGGCAGCAGGAACAGCGTGAGCGGCCCCTTGCCGCGCACGCCGCCGAACTGCACCGGCTCGAAGGCGAAGCCGCGCGGGGGCACGAGCTTTTCTTCCATGCTGCCGGGCGCGCCCAGCCAGTGCACGCGCCAGCCGCGCTCGCGCAGCGCCTCGGCCACCGCGAGCCCCGGGAAGATGTGGCCGCCGGTGCCGCCGGCCATGACGAGTGCGGTGCGCCCGGTCATATGCGGCCTCCCCGCATCAACACACGATTCTCGTAGTCGATGCGCAGCACCACCGCGAGCGCCACCAGGTTCATCAGGATGGCCGAGCCGCCGAAGCTCATCAGCGGCAAGGTGAGCCCCTTGGTCGGCAGCGCGCCGAGGTTCACGCCCATGTTGATGAAGGCCTGGAAGCCGATCCACACGCCCACGCCCTGCGCCACGAGGCCCGAGAACACGCGGTCCAGCGCAATCGCCTGGCGGCCGATGTGCATGATGCGGCG
>NZ_JBFTPJ010000719.1:0-3050 GCF_056398445.1 Variovorax sp. 01T439_2 | reverse complement strand
CTGCAGCGACGAGAGCACGTTCCAGCCCACGCCCTGGTCGTTCGGGCCCTTGCTGTAGAAGGGGTCGCTGAACACCGTGAGCGCCTGCTRCCAGGTGGCGAGCGGCGACGGAAAGCCGGTGGTGCTCTTCATGGCCACCAGCTCCCAGATCAGCACCAGCAGGCCGAAGCCCGCGAGCGGCGGCAGCACGCGCATCCAGAAGGCGCGCAGGTCGAGGGGGGTGCGTGGTTTTTGCTCCCTGGCGACAGGGGCGGGCTGCGAGGGTGCTTCGGCGCGGGGCACACCCTCACCCCGACCCTCTCCCGCACGCGGGAGAGGGAGAGATGCGTCCATCGGCGAATGAAATACAGCGCTGACCATGATGTGTTCCTCCTCAGGCATGTAGCTTGAAAGACTCGGCGTACTTCTTCGGATCCTTGCCGTCCCACACGGTGCCGTCGAACAGCTTGCTGCTGCGCATCGTGTCCTTGGGCACCGGCGTCTGCGTGGCGGCGGCGGCCTGCTTGTAGATGTCGATGCGGTTGATCTCGGTGGCCACCTTCAGGTAGTCCGGATGCTCCTTGAGCAGGCCCCAGCGCTTGTGCTGCGTGAGGAACCACATGCCGTCCGACAGGTAGGGAAAGCTCACGGCGCCGCCGTTGTAGAACTTCATGTGGTTGGGGTCGTCCCAGCTCTTGCCCATGCCGTTGACGTAGCGTCCGAGGATGCGCTGGTTGATCGCATCCACGCTGGTGTTGACGTAGCTCTTGTCGGCGATGGTCTCGGCCATCTTGTTCTTGTTCTGCAGGCCGGTGTCGATCCACTTGCCGGCCTCGATGATGGCCGCGGTGACGGCGCGCGCGGTGTTGGGATACTTCTTGACGAAGTCGCCCGTGGTGCCGAGCACCTTCTCGGGGTGGTCCTTCCAGATGTCCTGCGTCGTGATGGCCGTCACGCCGATGCCGTCCATGATCGCGCGCTGGCCCCAGGGCTCGCCCACGCAGTAGCCGTCCATGTTGCCCACGCGCATGTTGGCCACCATCTGCGGAGGCGGCACCGTGATGTTCTTGACGTCCTTGAACGGGTCGATGCCGGCCGATGCGAGCCAGTAGTAGAGCCACATCGCATGCGTGCCCGTGGGAAAGGTCTGTGCGAAGGTGTATTCGCGCTTTTCGCTCGCGATCAGCTTGGCGAGCGAGGCCGCGTCCACCGCGCCCTTGTCCGCGAGCTTCTTCGACAGCGTGATCGCCTGGCCGTTGTTGTTGAGGGTCATGAGCACGGCCATGTCCTTCTTGGGGCCGCTCAGGCCCAGGTGCATGCCGTAGACCAGGCCGTAGAGCACGTGCGCCATGTCCAGGTCGCCGTTGGAGAGCTTGTCGCGTACGCCGGCCCAGCTGGCTTCCTTGCTGGGCACGATCTTCACGCCGTACTTCTTGTCGATGCCCAGCACCGAGGCCATCACCACGCTGGCGCAGTCGGTCAGCGGGATGAAGCCGATCTTCACTTCTTCCTTCTCGGGCTTGTCGGAGCCCTGGGCCCAGACGGCGGCGCGCAGCGCGGGATTGACTCCCACGGCGCCGATGGCGGCGGCTTGCAGTACGCGGCGGCGGCTGAGGCGGGTTTTCAGCGGGTCGGTCATGTGGCGGGCTCCGGTTGAAGAACAACAAACAAACAAAGGAAGACAAAAACAAAAAGGCGTCCCGCACCGCGCAGGGGCTGCTCGAAAACGAGCCCTTGCGGGATGGGGGACGCCTTTGTCCGATCGCGGTGGGCAACACCCGCCGTTGGGTGCCGCCTGCCTGGGACCCGAAGGTCCATGGACTACTTTAGCAAGCTGTGTGCCAGCTTTTGCGGTTGCCGGTTGCTATCGAATCGGCAGCAGGAGAGCGGTTGCCGGCGCATGCGCAAGGGCTGCCGGGCGGAAATCCGCAGGCATGCACGCTTGTTGTGCGCTGCACCAATCCGAACGCTTTTTGGGGCGGCGCTCAGCGCCGGGGCGCTGCATCGAGCGGCAGGTAGTCGGCCATGGCGAGCATCGACTCGGCCACGTCGACCAGGCGGCGCTTCTGGTTCATGGCCGTCTGCAGCAGCATCTTGTGCGCCTCGTTCTCGCTCATGCGGCGGTGCGCCATCAGCAGACCCTTGGCGCGCTCGACCAGCTTGCGCTCGTTGAGGGAAGCGCGCACGGTTTCGAGCTCGTCGCCCATGGCCTGCAGCCGGCGCGACTGCTCCTGGACCATGTCGAGCACCGAGCGCTCCAGGTGGCGGCCGTACTGCGCGGGCTCGGTGGCCCGGGTGTCGGCGTCGTCGAAGAACACCGCGCCCTCGGGCTCCGGCGCCAGGTTGCCGAGCACCTGCTGGTAGCGCTGCAGCTCGCTGCGCGCCTGCGCGGTCTTGTGGGCGCAGAGCTCGCGCAGGTCGGCGGCCAGCCGGTCCTCGACGGTCTTCATGGCGTCGATGCGGCGCGTGCACCAGTCGAACCAGGCCTGGCTCAGCCGGGGGTCGGGCGCGGCCGCCGAAGCCGCCTGCGCCGAGCTCACGCTCATGCGGCGCTGGCGCTCGATCTCGGCCATGACGGCCTCGGACTGGCTGTGGTGCCAGAGCGCCAGCACGCCGCTGCTCGAAAAGTCGGTGAAGACCTGGAAGCAGCGCTCCTGCAGTTCGATGAGGTGCAGCCATTGCTGGCGCTGCGCCTCGTCGCCGCGGCCCAGCGCCAGCGAGGCGGCGCCGAAGGCGCGCTCCTGGCCGGCGAATTCCTTGCCCTGCATGAAGTTGAACATCGCCACCAGCAGGCGCGAGATCTCGGGATCGGTGGCGCCGTCGGCCGCCTCGAACACCACCGCCAGCAGGCCGGCAACCAGCTTGGCGAAGGCCGCGGTGGCCTGCGCGGGCGTCAGCTCGAGCGCGCCGATGCGCCGGCGCAGGGCGGGCAGGCCGTCCAGCCCGGGAAGCACCCAGGCAATGCGGCTGAAGAGGCGGGCGCTGTTGCCGGCGGTGGCGCCGGGGTGCGCTTCGGTCTCGAGCTGGTCGAATCCGGCACGCACCTCCTGCTCGAGCGCCAGGCATTCGGC
>NZ_JBFTPJ010000718.1:0-3054 GCF_056398445.1 Variovorax sp. 01T439_2 | reverse complement strand
AAGGGCGTGGACTTCGAGGTCCACGAAGGCGAACTGGTGTCGCTGATCGGCTCCAACGGCGCCGGCAAGACCACCACCATGAAGGCGATCACCGGCACATTGCCGGCGGGTGCCGGCACCATCGAATTCCTGGGCCGCAACATCAAGGGGCGCGGCGCCTGGGACCTGGTGGGCGAGGGCCTCGTGATGGTGCCCGAAGGCCGCGGCGTGTTCACGCGCATGACGATCACCGAGAACCTGCAGATCGGTGCCTACATCCGCAAGGACAAGGCCGAGATCGCGAGCGACATGGAGCGCGTGTTCGTGACCTTCCCGCGGCTGCGCGAGCGCAAGGACCAGCTCGCGGGCACCATGTCGGGCGGCGAACAGCAGATGCTGGCCATGGGCCGCGCACTCATGGCGCGCCCCAAGGTGCTGCTGCTCGACGAGCCCACCATGGGCCTGTCGCCGATCATGTGCGACAAGATCTTCGAGGTGGTGCAGACCGTGGCCGCGCAAGGCGTGACCATCCTGCTGGTGGAGCAGAACGCCAACCGCGCGCTGCAGCTGGCCGACCGCGGCTACGTGATGGAGTCGGGCCTCATCACGATGACGGGCGACGCCAAGGATCTGCTGAGCGACCCGCGCGTGCGGGCCGCCTACCTCGGCGAATAATCTCCAAGGGTCAGTCGACCCTGGCGCCGGTTGCCTTCACGACGGCTTCGTACTTGGAGAGTTCGCTCTTCATGAACGCGCCGAACTGCTCGGGCGAATTGGCGACCGGCTCGGCCAGCAGCGTGGCAAAACGGGTCTTCGTTTCCGGTGCGTTCAGCGCCGCCACGAAGGCCTGGTTGAGCTTCACGACCACGTCGTGCGGTGTCCCGGCCGGTGCCACCAGGCCCCACCAGGTGTCGATCGAGAAGCCCTTGAGCGTGTCGGCCACCGGCGGCAGCTCGGGCATGGCGCTGCTGCGCTGCAAGGTCGTCACGGCAATGGCCTTGAGCTTGCCCGAGCGGATGTTCGGCGCCGCCGTGGCCAGGTTGTCGAAGTTGAAGTCGACCTGGCCCGAGAGCAGCGCCAGCTGCGCCGGATTGCCGCCGTTGTACGGAATGTGCAGCGCGAAGATGCCGGCCTGCTTCTTGAACAGTTCGCCTGCCAGATGCCCGGCGCTGCCGTTGCCGCCGCTGCCGTAGTTGAGCTTGGCGGGGTTGGCCTTGGCGTAGCGGATCAGGTCGGCCACGGTGTTGATCTTGAGGCGCTGCGCGGTTTCCGCATTCATCACCAGCACGTTCGGCACGCGCACCATCTGCGTGATGGGCGCGAAGTCGGTCGCCGCGTTGAACGGGATCTTGCTGTAGAGCCACGGATTCACCGCGTGGGTGGCGGTGGCCGCAATGCCGATGGTGAGGCCGTCGGGCGCCGCCTTGGCCACGATGTCGGCGCCGATGTTGCCGCCCGCACCGGGCTTGTTGTCGATGATGACCGTGCCCAGGGAGTCCTTCACGCGTTCGGCCAGCATGCGGGCCGTGACGTCGATGGGGCCGCCAGCGGCGTAGGGCACCACGAGGCGGATCGGGCGCTGCTGCTGGGCCGCGGCCTGGCCGGCGGTGGCCAGCAGCGTGGCGCCGGCGAGCAGCGCGAGGAGGAAGTGTCTCGTCTTCATTCTTTGATGTCGTCTCGGAGAAAAGGGAAAGCGGGGATCAGGGAAGCGCCTTGTCGGCCTCGGTGGTGAACGCGTCGGCAAAGAATTCTTCGTCGGGCAGGCCGGCCAGCGCCACGTAGTCGTGCCGGGCCGAGTCGACCACGATCGGCGCGCCGCAGGCATACACCTGGTGGCCCGAAAGATCGGCAAAGTCCTCCAGCACCGCGCGATGCACGAAGCCCGTGCGGCCGTTCCAGTTGTCTTCCGGCGTGGCGTTGGAAACCACCGGCACGTAGCGCAGGTTCGGCATCTCCTTGAGCTGTTCGCGCACCCAGGCGTCCATGTAGAGGTCTTCGGGCCGGCGGCCGCCCCAGTAGAGCGAGGCGGGCCGGTCGATGCGCTTGAACTTCATGTGCTCGAGCAGCGCCTTGATGGGCGCAAAGCCGGTGCCCGAAGCCAGCAGGATCATCGGCTTGGCCGAATCCTCGCGCAGGAAGAAGCTGCCGTAGGGGCCTTCGATGCGAAGGATTTCCTTTTCCTTCATGGCGCCGAACACATGGTCGGTGAACTTGCCGCCCGGCAGATGCCGCAGGTGCAGCTCGATGCCCGTGCCCGGTTCGGCCAGCGTGTGCGGCGCATTGGCCATCGAATAGCTGCGGCGCGCGCCGTCGCGCAGGATGAATTCCACATACTGGCCCGCATGGAACTGCAGCGGCTCGCCGGCCGGCAGCTGCAGGCGCAGCTTCATCACGTCGTGGGAGAGCCGCGTGAGCGCCAGCACCCGCACCGGCATCTTGCGGATCGGCAGGGCGCCGGCCTCGGTGACCTGGCGCGACTCGAGCACCACGTCGCTCTTGGCATGGGCGCAGCAGGTGAGCACGAAGCCCGCCAGCTGCTCTTCGGCGCTCAGCGCCTTGCTCTGGTGCGGCCCGAGTTCAACCTCGCCCGAGAGCTTCCGGCACTTGCACGAGCCGCAGGCGCCATCCTTGCAGCCATAGGGAAGGCCGATGCCCTGGCGGATGCCGGCCGCGAGAATGGTTTCGTCGCCATGCACCACGAAATGACGCCCGCTGGGCTCGACGGTGATGGAAAAGCCCGCTTCATGCGGCGCTGCAACAGTCATCGGTATTCTTCGGCTTGTTTCAGCCTGGGTCTGAAAAGGGAAAGGAACTCGGATTTTGCCTTCAATCAATAGCCCTTCCGGCGCGCTGCCGGCGCGCTTTCGCCGCGAACGCCTGCTGATCGTGGGCTGCGGGGACGTCGGCCAGCGCGTGGCGCGCAGCCTGCGGGGCCGCATGCAGCTGGTGGCGCTCACTTCATCGGGCGAACGGGTGCCGGCCCTGCGGGCGGCGGGCATCCGTCCGCTCCAGGGCAACCTGGACGATCCGGCCACGCTGCGCCGCCTGGCCGGCGTGGCCACCCGCGTGCTGCAC
>NZ_JBFTPJ010000717.1:0-3054 GCF_056398445.1 Variovorax sp. 01T439_2 | reverse complement strand
CGTTGGGGTAGCTGCGCACCAGCGCGTTGTCGAAGCCGCGGGTTTCGGGCGCGCGGAAGGCGCCCATGTAGGTCACCGGCACGTCGGGCAGCGCGGCCACGGTGTACATCACGAAGAAGTTCGCATGCATCGAACCCCAGTCGACCTTGCGCAGCGAGGTGATGCGCGCATCGTTCTGCATGCCGCCGATGTCGAAGCGCAGCACGTCGCCGAGCTTGAGGCCGAGCGTCTCGGCCAGGCCTTCCTCCACGCTCACTTCGCCGGGCGCATCGGGCTTCCATGCGCCGGCCACGATGCTGTTGTGCGCCGGCGCCTCCACGCTGTTGCTGAGATTGAACTCGCGGTCCACCAGGCGCTTGGCGCGGTCTTCCGGGTAGTCGTCGGGCGACACCGGCTTGTCGTTGACGGCCACGAGGCGGCCGCGGATCATCGGATACCAATCGAACTTGCGCACGCCGGCATCGCGCAGCGACTTCTGGAACGCGCTGCTCTGGTCGGGCATGACGTTGATGACGAAGCGGTTGGGCGCATCGGGCGGCGTGGCCTTGCGCCAGCTCGCGACCAGGTCGGTGCGCAGCAGCACCAGCAGCACCAGCGCGAGCAGGCCCACGGCCAGCGCGCTGACCTGCACCACCGCGTAGGCCGGCCGCGCCGAGATCTGGCGCGTGGCCAGCACCAGCCAGCGCGGCGCGGTGCTTTCATTGACGCTGCGGCGCAGCACCTTCACCGCAAGCCAGCTCAAGAGGGCGAACACGGCCACCGCGCCCGCGAAGCCGCCGACGGCGATCAGGCCCAGCTTCAGGTCGCTGCTGGCCGCGATCAGCAGCGCCGCGAAGCCGGCCACGCCAATGCCCAGCACCGCGAGCGAGGCCGGCTTGAGCCCGCCAACGTCGCGCCGGATCACGCGCAGCGGCGGCACCCGGGCCAGCTGCAGCACCGGCGGCAGGCCGAAGGCGAACAGCAGCGTGAGTCCCATGCCCAGGCCGAAGGCCACGGGCCACAGGGTGGCCGCGGGCAATGCCGTTTCGACCAGCCCTGCGAGCAGCACCACGAATACGTAGTGCACGCCAAAGCCGATCGCCACGCCCAGGCTGCTGGCCACGATGCCGACGACGGCGAATTCGAACGAATAGGCCAGCGCGATGGTGCGCTGGCTCTGGCCGAGCACGCGCAGCATGGCGCAGTCGTCCAAGTGGCTGGCCGCGAAGCCGCGCGCGGCCAACGCCACCGCCACGGCCGACAGCAGCGCCGCGAGCAGCGCGACCAGGCTCAGGAATTTCTCGGCGCGGTCCAGCGTCTGGCGCATCTCGGGGCGCCCGCCTTCGAAGGAGTCGAGCCGCACGCCGCGCAGTTCGCCCTTCTTGATGGCGGCCTCGGCCCAGTCGGAAAAGCGCTTGACGGCCGCGTTCTCGCCGGCCACGGCATAGCGGTAGCCGACACGGCTCGCAGGCTGCACGAGGCCGGTGCGCGGCACGTCGGCCTGGTTGAGCATCACGCGCGGCGCAAAACTCATGAACCCCGCCCCACGGTCCGGCTCCAGGGTAATCACGCGGCCGATGCGCAAACTGCTGTCGCCAAGAAGAAGCGCGTCCCCCACTTTGAGCGCGAGCGAATCCAGCAGCGAGGCGTCGACCCAGACCTCGCCCGCCGGCGGAATGTCGCGCGTGATGCTGCCCGGCGCATCGGGGGCGCTGGCGGTCTGCAGGTTGCCGCGCAGCGGATAGCCCGCGGCCACCGCTTTCAGGGCCACCAGCTTGCTCGCGCCGCCCTGGGCGTCGTCGGCCCGCGCCATGGTGGGAAAGCCGTAGGTGCCGGAGCCCTCGAGCCCGAATGCACGGGCCTGTGCGATGAAGGCCGCAGGCGTGGGGTTGTCGCTCACGATCACCGCGTCGCCGCCGAGCAGTTGCCGCGCATCGCGCTGCAGCCCCCCCTTCAGCCGGTCGGCAAAGAAGCCGACCGCCGTGAGCGCGGCCACGGCCAGCAGCACGGCAACGATCAAGAGGCGCAGTTCGCCGGCGCGCAGATCGCGCCACAGGGTGCGCCAGCCAAGGCGGAAGGAGGCATTCATGGGCGAGACGATAGCTGACGCGCGTGCGCCGGCGCCTTTCAGGGGCTTGTCGCGAGCAAGGAAACAGGCTTTAGGCCGGATTGCGGCGCGCGAGTTCCGGCTGCAGCACCAGCCGGTCGACGCCCGCGTAGCAGACGAAGTGCCGGTTGGTCGCGCGGCCGATGGCGCACAAACCCACGCGCGTTGCGACCTCGTGGCCCATCTGCGTGATGCCGCTGCGCGAGACCACGATCGGCACGCCCATCTGCGCCGACTTGATCACCATCTCGCTCGTGAGCCGGCCGGTGGTGTAGAAAACGCGGTCGCCGGCCAGCGCGCCAGGCGGCTGCATGGCGCACCAGCCCGCAATGGTGTCGATGGCGTTGTGGCGGCCCACGTCTTCCACGAAGGAGTGCATCGTGGCCTCGGTGCCGCCGGGCTCGAGCGTGAACAGCGCGCAGCCGTGCACCGAGCCGGCCGACTTGTAGGTGCTCTCCTGGAGCCGGATCGCGTTGACCAGCGCATAGAGCTGGGCCTGCGTCATGCGCGTGGGCGGCAGCTCGAGCTTGTCGATGTCGGCCATCAGGTCGCCGAACACGCTGCCCTGGCCGCAGCCGGTGGTCACCACCTTCTTGGCCGTGCGCTCCTCGATGCGGTCGATGCCGGCATGCGTCTTGACCGCGGCGGCGCCCACCTCCCAGTCGACCGTGACCGACTCGACGTCGCTGGCCGCTTCGATCAGGCGCTGGTTCAGCAGGTAGCCCAGCACCAGCAGTTCGGGCTGGGCGCCGAGCGTCATCAGCGTGACGAGTTCGCGCCGGTCCACGTACACCGTGAGGTCGCGCTCGGCGGGGATGGAGACGGTGCCGCGCGCGCCATGCTCATCGACGACCTCGACTTCGCGCGTCAGCGCGGCGCGGGCCTGGGTGAGACGCGGGAGCGGCAACGGCAGCGGCGTCGTCACTGCGCCTTCGGCGTGGGATTGGCGGCGGCGGCCGGCTGCGTGG
>NZ_JBFTPJ010000716.1:0-3058 GCF_056398445.1 Variovorax sp. 01T439_2 | reverse complement strand
GTTCATCCGCAGGTAGACGTGCTTGCCGCGCACGACGTCGATGTGCCTGTGCTTCATGAGCTTGATGTCGCTCGGACGCACGAAGGTGTTGACCATCCAGCGGATCAGCCATGGCAGCTCCTGCGGCATGACGAGCAGCTCGCGAGCGATCCAGAAGCGCTCGCCGGAGGCCAGCTGATCGAGCACCGGATGCGGCTGTCCGCGCAGCCGGCGCGCAGCCGCCACCACCGCCCGGTACTCCGCAACGCTGAAGCTCCCGCGCGGCTGGCTGCGCACCTTGACCTTCGGGAAGGCAGGTACATCGCGAAGCACGCCGATGCTCACACCGTGCATCAACACCTTTCGCAGCAGCACCAGGTACTGCGCGATCGTCGTGCTGGTGAAGCCCTGCGCTCCAAGGTGATCGATCAGGCGCTGCGCATCGGAAGTAGCGAATGCCTGCGCCGGCACAGCACCCAGCAAAGGAATGATGTGTGCGCGCAATCTGTTGCCCATCACCTGCCAGGTCGGCCGTCCTATTTCACCGCGCTGCACACGCGCCGCTTCTGCCTGCATCAACCCTTTGGAAAGGTCGCTGACAAAAAGGGTTAACAGATTTTGCTCATTTGTTAAATGACTGGCGGGCGCCTCGCTCGCGGGATAGCTGCGCGCAAAAAAACCCGAATCGTTCGCGGCCGGGGCTCTCTGGATGAGGTTTATGACATTTGTGTCCATGCCATATCCCGTACGCAATCCCGATGCCTCTTATCATCGTCATTTATCAATTGAAAACTCCCTTGGACAAAACCGTGCGCGACGTACCTGTGCCGGCACTGACGCCCGCCGACTATCTCAGAAAAATTTTGAACGCCCGCGTTTACGACGTGGCGGTCGAATCCGCGCTCGAGAAAGCCAATGCACTCAGCGAGCGGCTCGGCAATACCGTGCTGCTCAAGCGCGAAGACCAGCAGCCGGTGTTCAGCTTCAAGCTGCGCGGCGCCTACAACAAGATGGCGCACCTCTCGGCGGAGCAGCTCGCGAGTGGCGTCATCTGCGCATCGGCCGGCAATCACGCGCAGGGCGTGGCGCTGGGCGCGCGCAAGCTGGGCGCGCGCGCGGTGGTGGTCATGCCGGTGACCACGCCGCGGCTCAAGATCGATGCGGTGCGCGGCTTCGGCGGCGAGGTGGTGCTGCATGGCGACAGCTATTCCGATGCCTACCTGCATGCGCTCGAGCTGCAGGCGCAGCAGGGCCTGACCTTCGTGCACCCCTTCGACGATCCCGACGTGATCGCGGGCCAGGGCACCATCGCCATGGAAATCCTGCGCCAGCACCAGGGCCGGCTCGATGCGGTCTTCGTGGCGATCGGCGGCGGCGGGCTCATCTCGGGCGTGGCCAACTACATCAAGGCGGTGCGCCCGGAGATCAAGGTGATCGGCGTTCAGATGAACGACTCCGACGCCATGATGCAATCGGTGGCGGCGCGCCAGCGCGTGAGCCTGCCCGACGTGGGACTGTTTTCGGACGGCACTGCCGTCAAGCTGGTGGGCGAGGAGACCTTCCGCATCGCCAGCAACCTGGTCGACGAATACATCGCGGTCGACACCGATGCGGTCTGCGCGGCCATCAAGGACGTGTTCGTCGACACCCGCAGCATCGTGGAGCCGGCGGGCGCGCTGGCAGTGGCCGCCATCAAGCAGTACGTGGCCGGGCATGGCCGCCATGGCGAAACCTATGCGGCCATCCTGTGCGGCGCCAACATGAACTTCGACCGGCTGCGCTTCGTGGCCGAGCGCGCCGAAGTCGGCGAGGAGCGCGAGGCGCTGTTCGCGGTGACCATTCCCGAAGAGCGCGGCAGCTTCCGCCGCTTTTGCGAGCTGGTGGGCGAGATGCCGGCCAGCGAGTCGCAGGAAACGGGCTCGGCCGGCGGCGCGCTGCGCAACGTGACGGAGTTCAACTACCGCATCAGCGACGCGGCCAAGGCGCATGTGTTCGTGGGCCTGACCACCTCGACGCGCGGCGAATCGACGACCATCGCCAAGACCTTCATTGCGCACGGCTTCGACGCGCTCGATCTCACGCACGACGAGCTCGCCAAGGAGCATCTGCGGCACCTGGTGGGCGGGCGCACGGGTCTCGCGCATGACGAGCGGCTGCTGCGCTTCGTGTTTCCGGAGCGCCCGGGCGCGCTGCTCAAGTTCCTGAGCCTGATGCGGCCGAACTGGAACATCAGCCTCTTCCACTACCGCAACCAGGGCGCCGACTACGGCCGCATCCTGGTGGGCTTGCAGGTGCCGGCCGGCGACGCGGCGGCCTTCGACGACTTCCTCGAAACGCTGGGCTATCCCTACGTCGAGGAAACGGCGAATCCGGCCTACAGGCTGTTCCTGCAGGCCTGAAAGGCCGTCCGGCTTTTATTGCTGCGCAGGCTGCGCGGGCGGCTGCTGCGCAGAATCCGACGGCGGCGCTTGCGATGCCTGTGACGGTGCAGCTCCGCCGGCAGGCGGCGCGACCACGGGAGGCACCGTGGCCGGGAAAAGCCCGCTCGGCCTGGCCGCCGGCGTTGGCGAGGCCGGCAAACCCGGCGGGACCGAACTGCCAATGCTGATCGGCGCGCGCACCGGCAGTTGCAGCGTGAAAGCTGCCGGCCCCTGTGCACTGGTGCCGAGCGTTGCCGCGCGCACCCCGACCGACTGCAGCACATAGTTGTCGCCCACGCGCGAACCGACGCGGAACGGACGCGGCGGCTTGCCGTCGATGGAGATCAGGGCGGCGCCTTGGTTGAACGGATCCGCCACCACGCCCGACAGCGCAAAGCGGCTGGCCGCCTCGGGTGCGGCGGGCGCCGCGTCGGCGCCCGAAACCACGCCGAGCAGCCGCGCGACCGCATCAGCGTCGGCCGAGACCGCCGCCCTGGGCATGGTGGCCGCCGCGGCCACGGGCTCGGGCGGCGCCGCGAGCCGCAGCCCCCAGAACACCGCCGCTGCCGCGGCCAGCGCCCACAGGCCCGTGGTTGCAACGGGGGCATGCCAGTGCGCGGCGGAATAGGGACTTGTCATGGCCGCGGATTATCATGCAG
>NZ_JBFTPJ010000715.1:0-3059 GCF_056398445.1 Variovorax sp. 01T439_2 | reverse complement strand
CCTTTGTCGATGGTGAAGTGGCTGCACGCGCCGGCCATCTTCTGCTTGACCATCGGCATGTGGCTGTTGCTGTAGTAGTCGAAGTCGAAGCTGCAGCCGGGGTCGTTCGGATAGAGAATGCTTACCTTGATCATGGCGTTGCTCTTTTTTGCTAGGGATCAGGAGACAGCGAGCGGACGCTCGCCGGCGATGGTGGTTCGGTGCATCACGCGCAGGTGGCCGTCATAGCCGCCATCGGCGTTGTGCAAGGTGCAGCGGTTGTCCCAGAGCGTGAGCATGTTGGGCGCCCAGCGGTGGCGATAGACGTACTCGTCGCGCACCATGTGCTGGTAGAGATAGCCCAGCAGCGCCGCGGACTCGCCGCGCGTCATTCCTTCGATGCCCTGTGTGTAGACCGGGCTCACGTACAGGGCCTTGCGGCGCGTCACCGGATGGAGGCGAACCAGCGGATGCGGCCATGTCTTGTCGGCATCCTCGCTGACGACGATTTTCATCGAGCGCGTCTCCGTTTCCTTGGCGAACAGACCGTCCTTGCCGTAAGGCATGCCTGCTGAATGGATCGCCACCAGGCCATCGAGCAGACGCTTCATGGTGTCCGACAGTTCGTCGTAGGCCCGATAGCCGTCGGCATAGAGCGTGTCGCCACCGACAGGCGGGGTCACCTTGGAGTGCAGGATGGTCCCAGCGGGAGGCTCTTCCTGAAAGCTCCAGTCGGAGTGCCACTGCGCGCCGAAGTTGACCGCCTTCTCGTCAGCCTCGCGCCGTAGTTCCAGGATGTGCGGGTGATCTTCTATCGGGACGATGTATGGGTCGACCCCGAATTCGCCGAACTGCAGCGTGAACGCTTCCAGTTCGGAATGCGTGAGCGGTTGATCGGGAAAGTAGACGACCGAGTGTGCGGCCCAGGCCTTCTTCACTTCGTCGAGGACGGGAGCCGGCAACGGCCTGCTTATCGATAGGCCGGTGATCTCGGCGCCGAAGGCGTGCGGCTGCGGCCGCACGCGGATGTGCTCGTAATGGTTTTCCACCATATGTCTCCTTCATTGTTAAGACTCGCTGCACAGAGACCTTTGCGTTCTGCGCGGGGGGCAGTGTCCGGTCGGCGTCGCAGACTGTCATTGCTTCGGGGCGACAGAAAATTGCTCTGACCTACCAGGCACCCTTGACGCAAAGGACACGCGCACCTAGCCTTGCCGGCATGGCAGCACATATGACGATCCTCTCGACCTGGCTCGACGCTGTCGTGGATCAGTTGGAAGTGCAGGATCTGAACCCAAACGATCTCACCGCTGGCCTGTGGGGTCCGGGCCTGGCGCGTCTCGCACCCACACGCCAGGTCGGCCTGGTACTCGCTCGGCGTTTGTGGCAACGGGCGGCCAAAGTCTCCACTGACCCGCTTCTTGGCCTGAAGGTCGGCATCGGATTGCCGTTGCAGGCCATGAACGTATCGGGGCTGCTGATGATGCACAGTCCAACGTTGCGGGAGGCTTTGACGCACATGGAACGCTACCAGCAGCTCGTGAGCAACAGCGGGCGCGTGACGGCGCACAAGGTGCCGGGCGGCCTGGAGCTGGGCTATATCGTTACGCCGTGCCATGTCGACATGCACCACATGCAGATTGACTCGGTGTTCGGCGGGATACTGGCTTTCCTCAAGCGCTGTAGCACGCGAAGCATTGCACCCAGGCACATCGCCCTCACCGCGCCAGACAAGCTGCTCGGCTCGAGTTACGCAACGCTACTTGGCAGTCCGGTCACGCTCGGCGAGCGCAACGTGTGCGTTGCGTATGACGACCAAACGCTCGACCAACCCTTTCAAGGCGCCGACCCCGCTCTGCTGGCATTGCTCCGCGCGCAAGCCGACGGCCTGCTGCGGGCACAAAACTCATCCGACTCGCTTGAGGCCGCTGTGAGGGCGGCGATTGGTCAACGTGGTTTCGGCCACGTGTCGTGTGACGATGTGGCAAATGACCTCGGCATCACTTCGCGCACGCTGCAGCGGCGCCTCAGCCAGAACGGCATGCCTTTTCGTCGTGTCCTCGAGGCAGCCCGAATGGAAGAAGCCCTGCTTCTTTTGACTCATGGCAGCATGCCCCTGCCCGACGTGGCTGAACACCTGGGCTACACCGAGCTCAGTTCCTTCTGGCATGCCGTTAAATCGTGCTGGGGCTCGACACCGCGCGAACTGCGCAACAATGCCAACGAGCTCGCAAGCATGGCGTCGATGCATATGAATCCACCGGGGAAATCACACCCCTCTTCAACGACCCACGCAATTCGTTGAGAGCGTGCTCTCTCGCCGTCAACTTTGAGTGCTACTCAGCCATGTGCACCACTCTGATCATTTGCGTGCACGCGCTTCCCGCTTGATACGTGAAGAGCAGGTCGGCCGCCTGCTGGAAGAAGATTCGAACCGCGATGTCGACCAAAGTGGTCATGGGGCAGTTTGTGCCGCAAGCTCGCAACCAGTCAGTCTGAAGCAGCCGTTCAGCGCGCGACATCCGTATGTAGGCTTGCGGGGCCATACCCTGCCCTATCGAAGCGCCGCCGATACAAACCGCTTTCGCGCCAACGATGCGTAAGCGCGCGGTGATCCCGTCTTGACGACGGTCCTTCGATCAGCGCACTGCGGCTGGCTGCCAGCGATGCGGCAGCAACTCTCCGACGCGACTGGCCGGGTGAGTAGGCAGCCGCTCAAGAATGTCGCTGAGGTACGCGTGCGGCTCATGTCCATTGAGCTTCGCTGACTGGATCAAGCTCATGATGGCCGCGGCGCGCTGGCCTGCCCGTAGCGATCCCGCGAACAGCCAGTTCGATCGTCCGATGGCGATCGGGCGGATCTGGTTCTCCACCCAGTTGTTGTCCGCCGGCAGATCGCCGTCGTCGATGTAGCGCGTGAGCGCCTGCCAGCGCTTGAGGCTGTAGTCGATTGCCCTGGCCGTGGTCGAACCATCCGGCACCCTCTGCCGTTGCCCGGCGAGCCATTGCTGCAGGGCATCAGCCACCTTGCGCGACCTCTCTTGTCGTATTCGCCTTCGATCCTCAGGCACAAGCTCAGC
>NZ_JBFTPJ010000714.1:0-3065 GCF_056398445.1 Variovorax sp. 01T439_2 | reverse complement strand
GTGTCGATGCTGCGCGCCATGTACGCGGCGCACCCGGAGCCGGCCAAGGTGCGGCACGGCTTCGACCGGCTCATCGGCCAGCTGCTGGTCAGCCCCTACATGGGCCACGACCCGGACCGCGTCGTCGTCCTGCTCGACACAGCGGCGGCATTGACGCGTCCGCTTGCGGAAGCCGATCCGCACGGATAGGTGCGGGACAGGTGCGGGCGGCCTGCGCTGCCCGGTCAGCTCCCGGCCGTTCCGGAGACGCCCGCCGCCACCTTGCCCAGCGCGGGCGCGGCCTCCGCCTTCAGCACCGACGCCGAGCGGTCGTGCTGGATGAGCAGCACCGCGACCATGCCGATGACCGCCGGAATGGCAATGGCGATGAAGTTCTGGTGCAGCGGCAGGTTCATGCCGACCAGCATGCCGATGACGATCGGCGCCAGGATCGCGCCGCTGCGGCCCACGCCCAATGCCCAACCCAGGCCGGTGGCGCGCACGGCCATCGGGTAGTACTGGCCGGTGTAGGCATTGGCCACGATCTGCGTGCCGATCGTCGATGCGCCGGCCAGCCCGATCAGGATGAACAGCACCGGTGTCGGCATCTTGTAGCCCAGCAGCGTGAGCGACACCGCGGCCAGCGCATACATCCCGGCGAGCACGTACTTGATGTGGAACCGGTCGGCGAGCCAGCCGCCCGCGATGGCGCCGACCATCGCACCCGCGTTCAGCACCAGCACGAAGGTCAAGGCCGAGCCCAGGCTGTAGCCCGCGCTTGCCATGAGCTTGGTGAGCCATGAGCTCAGCGCGAAGACCATGAACAGGCACATGAAGAATGCGATCCAGAACATCACGGTGCTGAAGCCGCGGCCATCGAAGAAGAGGTGCTTGATCGGCGCGCTGTCGGCCCGGTCCTTGGCGGGCACCGCGAAGCGGTCGGTCGCCTGCGGCGTGTAGCTGGGGTCGAGCCGTGAGGCGATCTTCTTCAGTTCTTCGGTGCGGCCCTGGGCCAACAGGAAGGGCATCGATTCCGGAACCGACTTGAGGATGAAGGGAATCAGCAAGACCGGCAGGCCGGCCGCGAAGAACACCGATTGCCAGCCGTAGCTTTCGATGAGCCCCTTGCCGAGGATCGCCGCGATCATTCCTCCGACCGCATAGCCGCTGAACATCAGCGTGACGAGGGTGGCGCGGATCTTCTTCGGCGAGTACTCGGTCATCTGCGCGACGACGTTCGGCATCACGCCGCCGATGCCGAGCCCGGCAAGAAAGCGCATGGCGCTGAACGCAATGGCGTCCTCCGCCAGCCCGGCGCAGGCCGTGAACACGCTGAAGAGGCCCACGCAGATGGCGATCGCCCAGCGGCGGCCGATCCGGTCGGCAATGGTCCCCATGAAGATGGCGCCGAACATCATTCCGAAAAGCGCGGAGCTGACCATGAAGCCCGCGTTGGTGGCGTCGACGCCCATCTTCTTCATGATCGAAGGCAATGCGATGCCCACGACCGACAGGTCGTAGCCGTCGAACACGATGATCAGCGCGCACCAGAACAGCACCAGGCCGTGGAAGCGGTTGAAGCGGGCATCGTCGGCCAGCTTGTGAAGATCGATTTGGCGCATGGCTCTTGTCTCCTTCGAATGGCAAAGATCGCGGCCAGGCATGGCTGGCAGTGGCAGCGATCATGGGCGTGCCGGTTTCGAGGGTCCAACGCATTTTCCGGATGTCCTCTATGCAGCCTGTGAATGTTGGGGCGGGTCTACCCATGGGTTGCGGCCACCCTGCCCCTGCATGCGATCTTCGAATGCGCGCTATCACCGATTTTTGTTGGACCGTGCCTGCCGCCGCCCATAGATTGGCCCATCCGCCCGCACACAGGAGATAGGCATGCAAGGAAAGATCGGTCTCGAAGAACATTTCGCAATTCCACAGACGCTGCAGGATTCAGCGGGCTTCGTGCCCGGCGTCTATTGGAAGGAGCTCAGCAGCCGCCTGCTCGACATCCACGACGGGCGCCTGCGCCAGATGGATGAGCACGGCATGGAGATGATGATCCTCTCGCTCAACGCGCCAGCCGTTCAGGCGGTGGCCGATCCGGTGAAAGCGTATGAGCTCGCGGTGCGCGCCAACGACTTTCTCGCAGAGCAGGTGGCGAAGAGGCCCGACCGTTTCCAGGCCTTTGCCGCGCTGCCGATGCAGGACCCCGAGAAGGCCACGCAGGAACTCGAGCGCTGCATGAGCGTGCTCGGCTTTCGCGGCGCGCTGGTCAATGGCTTCTCGCAGGTCGGCACGCCCGACAACGTCGCCTACTACGATGCGCCGCAGTACGCGCCCTTCTGGGCCGCCGCGGAGCGGCTCGATGCGCCCTTCTACCTGCATCCGCGCAACCCCATCGCGAGCTGGGCCCAGATCTACGAAGGCCACCCCTGGCTGCTCGGCCCCACCTGGGCCTTTGCGCAGGAGACTGCGGTTCATGCGCTGCGGCTCATGGCAAGCGGCCTCTTCGATCGCCATCCGGGGCTCAAGATCATCCTCGGCCACCTGGGCGAGGGCCTGCCCTACAACATGTGGCGCGTCGACCACCGCAACGCCTGGGTCAAGGCGCCCAAGGGCTATCCGGCCAAGCGCAAGCTCTGCGAGTACTTCCAGGAAAACTTCTATCTCACGACCTCCGGCAACTTCCGCACCCAGACGCTGATCGATGCGATGCTGGAGGTTGGATCGGACCGCATCCTGTTCTCGACCGACTGGCCGTTCGAGAACATCGACCATGCCTCGAACTGGTTCAACGACACGAGCATCAGCGAGGCCGACCGCAAGAAGATCGGCCGGACGAACGCGCTGTCGCTGTTCAAGCTCGCCTGATCCCAAGGCGCTCATCGACAAGGCACAGGCACCCATGATCGACATCGACGAATGGACCATCACCAGCGCGGCCCTGAAGGCGCAGGCCGCCACGCCCAGCCCGCGCCTGAAGGCCGTGATGGACAGCCTGGTGCGGCATCTGCACGACTTTGCGCGCGAGGTGCAGCTCACCGAGGCCGAGTGGGCCTGCGGCATCGACTTTCTCACGCGGGTCGGAAAGA
>NZ_JBFTPJ010000713.1:0-3070 GCF_056398445.1 Variovorax sp. 01T439_2 | reverse complement strand
CTCCCAGTGCGCGGCGCCCGTGGTGCGGGTGAAGGCGCTGGGCACCAGCAGCAGCTCGGCGCCGCGCTTGGCGAGCGCGCGGTACAGCTCGGGAAAGCGCAGGTCGTAGCACACGCTCATGCCCACGCGCCAGCGGTGGCCGTCGCGCGAGGGCAGCTCGAACATCACGGGCTCGGCGCCCGGCGCGATGACGCGGCGCTCGTCGTAGCGCTCGCTGCCGTTGTCGAAGAAAAAGAGATGGATCTTGTCGTAGCGCGCCACGCACTGGCCGTCGGGCGAATAGCACAGCGAGCTGTTGAACACGTGCTCGGCGTCGCCGCTTTCGATGGGCAGCGTGCCGCCCACGATCCAGAGCCCGAACTCGCGCGCCGCATCGGCCAGAAAGCCCTGCACGGTGCCCGCGCCGGCGGTCTCGCGCAGGCCGAGCTTGTCGGTATCGCGCGCGCCCATCATGCAGAAATACTCGGGCAGCACCGCCAGCTCGGCGCCGGCCGCGGCGGCTTGCGCGAGCAGGCCGTGGGCGCGCGCGAGGTTGGCTTCGCGGGCGATGGCCGACACCATCTGGATGGCTGCGACTTTCATGGCGTGGTCTCCGTTTTCACTTGCCCTGCCCGCCGGGCGGCACCGCGGCAGCGCCGGGCACGTTCGGCAGGATGGATCGTGGCACCTTGGCTATTTTGGGGTCGGCCCAGGTGCCTTGGATATGGAACTCCTGCGTGGCCGCGGCCGCAAGCGGCTTGCTCAGCACCCACTGCGCGAGGAAGGTGCCCAGGCCGATCGCGGGATTGATCGCGGTGGCCACCAGCGCGGCGGTGCCGGCGTTGATCTCGGGCACCACCACCACGCGCAGGTCCTGCGTTTCGCGCACGATGTCGGCCGAGCCGTCCATCAGCGCGCCCGCGTTGACACCCTTCATCTGCAGGTTGTTGGTGCTCGCGATGCCGTTGTGTATTTTTGCGTCGCCGCGGATGAAGTCGAAGGCGAAGCCCTGGCTGAAGACATCGCGGAAATCCAGCGTGAGCCGGCGCGGCAGCGCCTGCAGGCTCAGCACGCCGAGCAGCTTGGCCAGCCCCGGGTCGGCCTTGAGGAACTGGCCCGATTCGACATTGACCTGGAGCTGCCCGCCCAGGCTCGGATAGTCGAGCGAGAACGGCGAGCCGCGCCAGTTGACGTCGCCTTCGAGCCGCCCGCTGCCGCGCCGCAGCACGCCGGACATGCCGAAGCGCGTGAGCAGGTCGCCGGCATCCGCTATGTCCAGCTTGAAGGTCATGGCCGTGCGGCGCTGCTCTGCGCGCCCGGGGGTGCCGCCCGGCGCGGCGGCCCAGGTGCCCTTGGCCGAGAAACTGGCCTCGGGCATGGTGAAGCTCAACTTGTTGAGCAGCCATTCGCGGCCCGCGCCGCCGCGGTTGACGGCGTCGATCTCGGCGCGGCCCAGGCGCTTGCCCAGCAGCTCGAAGTCGTCGATGACGATGTCGAGCGCGGGCAGCGTGCCCGGCTGCTCGTCGAGCAGGGTTTCGACCTGCCTGGCTTCGGTGGGCGCGATCTTGAGCCGCGCGAGCCGCGCATAGAGCCGCCCGGCCTGGGTGTGGCGGTATTCGGCGTAGCCGCTGAGTTCGGTGGCGTCGATGTTGGCGCGCCAGAGCGCGCCGTCGCGCGTGCCGCCGAGCACCACGTTGTGCAGCGTGCGCCCCGCGATGCCGAGTTCCTGCGCCCGCACCGCGATGCGCGTGGGCAGGTAGCCCGTGGCCGCGTCTTCGGGCCGCTCGGCACCGCCCGCCGCTTCGGGCGCGCTGCTTGCGGTGTCGCCGACCAGCGCCTGCCATGCGGGCATGTCGAGCTTCGCGACGTTGACGTTGGCCAGCACGCCCTTGTCGGGCACCGGGGCGGCCTCGCCCGGCGCAAGGCCGATGCCGATGCTGCCGCGCAGCACGCGCGCCTCGGCGCCGGAGATGTCGCGCACATACTGGGCGGCGCCGATGCGGCCGAGCTCCATCGAGAGCTGGTCCTGCACGGCGACGGCGGCGCCCGCGCGGGTCTCGCGCTGCAGCACCTTCTTCTCGATGCGCAGCGGCATCTGTTCGTCCGCCGTCTTCACGAGCGGTGCGRGCAGCTGCAGCGCCAGGCCCTGCAGCGTGCTGGTGAGCAAGAACTCCGGCGCGCCGTCGCGCATCGAGAACGTGGCCGCATAGGGCGTGCTGCCGCTCGCCTTGGCCGCGATGCGCGCGAGCCACTCGGCCTCGCGCGCCGCGCGCAGGCCCTCGGCCGTGGCGGTGCCCTGCGCCTTCAATGCCACCTCGCGGCCGGGCCCGGCAAAGCGGCCGCGGCCTTCGACCCGGACCTCGCCGCCGAGCAGCCTGGCGCTGACGCCGGCCAGCGAAAACCCCGTTTCGGTGAAGCCGACGACGCCCTTCGCATGGGCGAAGGACGGCGCCTCGGGCACCAGCTGCAGCTCGTTGTCCGTGAGCGCGATGCTGGCCTGGACCTTGGCCGCCTCGAGTGCGGCCAGCGGCAGTTCGAGGTGCAGGCGGTAGTCGGCCGTGCCGGTGGCGCGCACGCGGGACAGCACCTCGCCGGTTTCCCCGGCCAGCGGCGCGCCCACGCGCAGCAGTTCGGCGACCGGCCCCTTGGCCTGCGCATCGACGCGCAGCAGCGCGGCATGGTGCGACATGTCGGCAATCTGCGCCTCGGCCTTGCTCACCTCGATGCCGGTGGCACCGGCCAGCCGGCCGCGCGCATTGCGCACCAGCATGCCCGCGCGCTCGAACACCAGCTCGCCCGAAAGCCCGGTGAGCGCGGGCCACACGGGCGCCGGCGCGCCGCTGCGGGCCGCGGAGGCCGGCGCCTTGGATGCCGTCGACGCGGCAATCGCCGAGGCCGGCGGCACATAGGCGTAGTTGACGTCGGCCACCTTGGCCGCGATGCGGAACTCGCCCTGCTTCGGGTCCATGAACGGCATGTCGTGCAGGTCGCCGCGCACGCGGAAGTCGACGCTGCTGGCGGAGCCCTTGGTGACCGCATCGCGCACGTAGTCGCGCGTGTGCTGGGGAATCTCGAGCGGCAGGTAGCGGAA
>NZ_JBFTPJ010000712.1:0-3070 GCF_056398445.1 Variovorax sp. 01T439_2 | reverse complement strand
GCGCGTGAGCTCTACCGACCAAAGCGTGAGGCGACAGGTCAGCTCGGGTAGCAATTCCGACGAGTCAATGCGCGTAGGTAGTCGACAAACAGTTTGCCGACCYGGTTGGCCGGACCGCTCTTCGCGACGAACCATGAAGGTATCGTTCGCGCGAGATGCTGGACGACCGCCTGCGCGAACGCCTTGACCGTGTCGTAGTCGAGCTTTGGCGCCAACGGCACGACGACATGGAGTCCTTTGCCACCGCTCGTCTTCAACCAGGACGCCAGGCCCAGCTCCGAGAGCAGCGTGCGCACGAGCATGGCGGCCTCCTGCACATGCGGCCAGGTCGTGCCTTCGCCCGGGTCCAGGTCGAAGATCATCCGGTCCGGCTTGTCGATGTTCTTCGCGAGCGAGTTCCACGTGTGGAACTCGATGACGTTCATCTGCGCCGCATTTGCCAGCGCCGCTTGTCGTCGTGCTTCTGGAAAAACAACTCGCCTTGGACGCCGGTTGGCCCTCGGACCAGCGAGCAGGGGCGGCCTTGGAGATGCGGCAGCATCCATTCGGCCACCGACTCGTAGTGGCGCATCAGGTCGAGCTTCGTGAGGCCCGTGCTCGGGTCGATGACACGCTCGGCGTTGCTGACCTTGACGCTCCCCGCCGCCCCCTTGCCGGCCGGTTTCGACGGCCCGGGGCCCATCTGCTTCGCCGTCTCGCGCACGATGGCGCTGGCGGACTTGTCGGTGCGCAAGGAGACGTACGACGCATGCCGGATCTGTCCCTCGGGGGGGCCATTCGGCGAATTCGACCTCGGCGACCGCGACCGACCTCACCCARCGTTCGCTGCCCGCCACCCGCTTCGACCACCGCCCGGGCTTGCTGGCGCCGGCGGCGAACGGCGGCTTGGGGACTTCGAGCTTGGCGAGCTTGCGCTTGATGTCCTGCGCTTCAGCCGAAGCCCAGCCCGTGCCCACGCTGCCGACCGAAACCAGGTCGCCGTTCGGCGCGTGCACGCCGAGCAGCAGGCTGCCGATCTGCGGCGAACCGCACCGCCGCGTGCAGGCTGAATCCGTCGATGTCGGCGCACAGCGGCTGGCGCGTCCAGCCCTCGCGCGGTATCGCTCCTCGCAGCGTCAGCACCTTCTGCCCGGCGCGGGGCCCGAAGGCGATGCGGTAGGTGATGGCAGCCGCCTGCAGCGGCCGCACCGTGCGCGCCTCCTCGCCGTCGGTATCCGGCTCGGCCAGCCAGGTCTGCCCCATCTCCTCGACCAGCACGCCCCGGCGCGTGAGCATCTTCATGAATCGGGCGATGACGGTCTGCAGCAGCGCGTGCAACTCTTGGTCGGTAGACGCAGCCGCCTCGATGAAGGTGGGTGCGCCATCGGCGCCGCACCGGTTCACCCCGTCCAGCACCAGGCAGTGCAGGGCCTTGCGTAAGATTGATGAGGTTTGCTCGCTATGTGTACGATGCGCGAAAACAGAACGGAGGCAGGGGAATGGTCACAGAAGCGGATTTCGCTGCGGCAACGCGCCTGCGCCTGCCGACAAGATATGCCTTCCAGAACCGGGACGGCGTATTCGACGCCTCATGCATCGGGCGTGCGAGCGCGGTTTATCCGGCCACCGTCGTTGCCCATCGATCCCGAGGCCCGAATTTCAAACGCCTCAAGGCGACCACTGAAGACGGCGCTGTCTACGCCATCGATTTGATGGTCAATGGATTTGACTTCACCGATCTCGATCCCGCCGGGGTGCTACGCGGGACTGATGGCGAGGTTATAGACGGAATACTTGAAGTTTCGGATGCGCGCTTCCGGGAAGTCGAAGACAGCTTGGCTGAAGGCAACCGGCTGAGGGCTGAGGCGCATGCCTCATGGCGAGGCGGGATCAACTACGTCTCCGAGCTTGTTGCAGTTGAGGGGCACGCCGCCAGACCTGGCTTGCGCGCACCTCAAATCGGCGCGCTCCACGCAATAGCGGCGCACTGGAGTTTGAGCAAAGACCCGGCCATCATTGTGATGCCCACAGGGACGGGGAAAACGGAGGTCATGCTGGCCATCACCGTCGAATCGCGCGGTGATCGCATCTTGGTCATAGTGCCCACAGACGCGCTGCGGCAGCAGACGGCAGATAAGTTCAGGGAGTACGGGCTCCTGAGGAAATTGGGCATTGTCACAGACGTGCTCAATCCGGTCGTGGGCGTGCTGACAGGAAAGCCCACTGCGGCCCAGTTCGACGCGCTCCGAAGCTGCAACATTGTGGTGACCACGATGGCCTCCATCAGCCGAGGCGATGAGAATGAGCAAAAAGCGTTTGCGGCACTCTTCAGCGAAGTCTTCTTCGATGAGGCGCACCATGCGCAAGCGACAACCTGGAACAGGTTCTCAAGTTATTGCGCTCATGCTCGAATGCTGTTGTTCACCGCGACGCCATTCCGAGAAGACGGCAAGGCGTTGAACGGGAAGATCATCTACAACTACCCACTTCAGCTTGCCCAGGAGAACGAGTTCTTCAAGCCGATCCAGTTCCTTCAAGTCTTTGAGCCGGACAGCTCTGTGGCCGATCTGCGGATCGCCGAGAAAGCCGTAGAGAGACTGAGGGCCGATCTGGCAAGCGGCTTAGACCACATGCTGCTGGCGAGAGCCAACACGATTGGTCAAGCTAAGGACCTGTTTGACAACATCTACAGCGCAGAGTTTCCGGACCTGAACCCGGTCCTCGTCCACAGCTACACGAAGGGTCGCGAACAGGTTCTTCGGAATATCCGAAGCGGTGAGCACAGGATCGTGATCTGCGTGGACATGTTCGGCGAAGGATTTGACTTGCCGCAACTCAAAGTGGCCGCGCTGCACTCCGTCCACAAGAGCCTGGGCATCACGCTGCAGTTTATTGGTCGCTTCGCTCGTGCGGCCGACAATGTCGGGGACGCAAGTTTCGTGGCAAATACTGCTGAAGACGGCGTGCCTGAAGCCCTTGAAAGCCTCTATCAAGAAGATGCTGATTGGAACAACCTGCTGTCGGACTTGAGTTATGACGCAATCGACCCGCAGGCGAGGCAGTTATGACGCAATCGACCCGCAGGCGAGGC
>NZ_JBFTPJ010000711.1:0-3075 GCF_056398445.1 Variovorax sp. 01T439_2 | reverse complement strand
TTGCGGCGCCGCACATCAGCAGCAGCAGGGCGGCCAGGCAAAAGGCAATCAGGCGGGGGATCGAACGCATGGCTGCCATCATAGAAGGCGCCATTTGCTGCCCGCGGCGCGGGGCGTGACAGCGTGTGTCTGCCGGGCCGCGCGGCGGGAAGCGGTCAATCGGCCGGGCTGAACAGGTCGACCCGGTCGGTGATGATGCCGTCGGTGCCCAGCTCGACGAGCCGCTCGGCGGCCCATTCGTCATTCACGGTGTAGCTCAGCGCGCGCATGCCCGCGCCTTGCACCTGCGCCACCGTGGCGGCGTCCCAGAGCGCGTGGTTGCAGACCACCGCGGTGCAGTCCAGGCCGGTGGCCGCGGCCAGCCAGCCGTCCCGCAGCGTGTCGAGCAGCAGCCCGCGCGGCAACTCGGGCTGCACCGCCCTGGCGCCCGCGAGCGATTCGGCCTGGAACGAGGTGAGCAGCGGCGGTATGGCCGCGCCCTGCCACAGCCGGGCCGCGAGCCGCGCCACCGCTTCGCCGGTTTCGCGTTCGGTGCCCGGGGTGGGCTTGATCTCGATGTTGAGCAGGTGGCCGTTGGCCAGGCAGAAGCGCGCGAGGTTCTCGAGCGTGGCAAGCGGCTCGCCCGCAAAGGCGCGCGAATGCCAGCCGCCGGCGTCGAGCTGAGCCAGCGCGCTCCAGGGCTGCGCACCGCCGATGCCGTGGCCGTTGGTGGTGCGGTCGAGCGTGGCGTCGTGCATCAGAAA
Organism: Variovorax sp. 01T439_2; assembly: GCF_056398445.1. Lineage (NCBI taxonomy): Bacteria > Pseudomonadati > Pseudomonadota > Betaproteobacteria > Burkholderiales > Comamonadaceae > Variovorax > Variovorax sp. 01T439_2. The sequence goes on along the minus strand of NZ_JBFTPJ010000711.1, from coordinate 2,332 downwards.
GGCCACGCCGTCGGCGCTGAGCTTCGCATCGCACTCGAACATGCGGTAGCCGTGCGCCGCGCCAAGGCGGAAGGCCGCGAGCGTGTTCTCGGGCGCCAGCTTGCCGGCGCCGCGGTGCGCGATCCAGCGCGGATAGGGCCAGGGCTTCATCCGTGCCGGCATCGTCAGTCGGCCCGCTTGCCGGAGCCGGCATCGAACCAGTGCAGCTTGTCCTCGCGCGCCGCGATCTTCACGGTGTCGCCCGCGACCGGCGGATGATCGCTTTCGTCGGTGCGCATGATGATCTGCTCCTCGCCGATGCGGCCGTACACCAGCCGCTCGGCGCCCAGCAGTTCGACCGACTCCACCTGCACCGACCAGCCGCTTTCGTCCAGCGTCAGGTGCTCCGGGCGGATGCCCAGGATCTGGCCGGGCCGCACGCCGGGGGCGTGCTGCAGCAGGTTCATCGGCGGCGAGCCGATGAAGCTGGCAACGAAGGTGGTGGCGGGCCGGTTGTAGACCTCTTCGGGCGTCGCGAACTGGTCCATCACGCCGCCGTTCATCACGATGATGCGCTGCGCCAGCGTCATGGCCTCGACCTGGTCGTGCGTGACGAACAGCGAGGTGATGCCGAGCTCGCGGTGCAGCTTCTGGATCTCGATGCGGGTCTGCGCGCGCAGCTTGGCGTCCAGGTTGGACAGCGGCTCGTCGAACAGGAACACCTGCGGCTGGCGCACGATGGCGCGGCCCATGGCCACGCGCTGGCGCTGCCCGCCCGAGAGCTCGCGCGGCTTGCGCTCGAGCAGGTGGCCCAGCTCCAGGATCTTGGCCGCCTTGTCGACGCGGGTCTTGATCTCGGGCTCCGGCACCTTGGCGATCTTCAGGCCATAGGCCATGTTCTTGAACACGCTCATGTGCGGATAGAGCGCGTAGTTCTGGAACACCATGGCGATGTCCCGCTCGGAGGGTTCGAGCTGGTTCACCACGCGCCCGCCAATGGAGATTTCACCGGCCGAGATTTCCTCCAGGCCGGCCACCATGCGCAGCAGGGTGGACTTGCCGCAGCCGGAGGGGCCGACGATGACGACGAACTCGCCTTCCTTGACATCGGCCGAGACGCCGTGGATGACCTGGTTGGCCTTGGCACCGTGGCCGTAGCGCTTGATGACGTTGCGAAGAGAAATGGCAGTCATTGTGTCGTTTGCTTCTTTGTCGGTTACTTCTCGGTGTCCACGAGGCCCTTGACGAACCAGCGCTGCATCACCACCACCACGATGGCCGGTGGCACCAGCGCGAGGATGGCCGTGGCCATCACCAGGTTCCAGTCCACTGCGGCGTCGCCCGAGGCGATCATTCGCTTGATGCCGATCACCACCGGATACATGTCCTCGCTGGTGGTGGCCAGCAGCGGCCACAGGTACTGGTTCCAGCCGTAGATGAACTGGATCACGAACAGTGCCGCGATCGATGTCTGGGACAGCGGCACCAGGATGTCCTTGAAGAAGCGCATCGGCCCCGCGCCGTCCATGCGGGCTGCTTCCACCAGTTCATCGGGCACGCTCAGGAAGAACTGCCGGAACAGGAAGGTGGCAGTGGCCGAGGCAATCAGCGGTACCGTCAACCCCGCATAGGTGTTGAGCATGTGGAGGTCGGCCAGCACCTTGTAGGTTGGCAGGATGCGCACCTCGACCGGCAGCATCAGGGTCACGAAGATCATCCAGAAGACGATCTTCTTGAACGGAAAGCGGAAGTACACGATCGCGAAGGCCGACAGCAGCGAGATTGCGATCTTGCCAAGGCTGATGACCAGTGCCGTGACCAGGCTGATCCACATCATCCGCCCCACCACCACGCGCGCGCCCTGGGTGTCGGCGCCGAGCAGGGCGGAGCTGTAGTTCTCGAACATGTGGCCGCCCGGCAGGAGCGGCATGGGCACCCGCAGGATCGCGTCGCGGGTATGGGTGGACGCGATGAAAGCCAGGTAGATGGGGAAGGCCACGATGGCAATGCCCAGGAGCAGCACCGCATGCGACAGGACCGTGAGGCCGGGGCGGCGTTCAACCATGGTGAGGCCTTAGGGAAAGGGCGAGGGAAGAGGCGGAGGAATAGGCGGTCATCAGTACTGGACCTTCTTTTCGACGTAGCGGAACTGGATCACGGTCAGCACGACAACGATCATCATCAGCACCACCGACTGCGCAGCCGAGCCGCCCAGGTCCAGCGCCTTGAAGCCGTCGTGCCAGACCTTGTAGACCAGGATGGCGGTGTCGCGCCCCGGCCCGCCTTCGGTGGTCGCATGCACGATCGCGAAGGCCGACAGCAGCGAGATTGCGATCTTGCCAAGGCTGATGAC
>NZ_JBFTPJ010000710.1:0-3086 GCF_056398445.1 Variovorax sp. 01T439_2 | reverse complement strand
ACCTGCACCAGGGCTCGCCCAAGCAGATCGCGCAGATGCTGATCGACGGCGAGGCCGACGTGGGCATCGCCACGGAGGCGCTGGGCGACTATCCCCAGCTGGTGGCCCTGCCCTGCTACCGCTGGACGCATTCGGTGATCGTGCCGCCGGGCCATGCGCTGCTCGATGCGCCGCTGACGCTCGAGGCGCTCACGCGCCATCCGCTGATCACCTACGACACCGGCTTCACCGGGCGCTCGCGCATCGACGAGGCCTTTGCACAGCGCGGGCTCGCGCCCAACATCGTGCTGGCCGCGATGGACGCCGACGTGATCAAGACCTACGTGCAGCTGGGCATGGGCGTGGGCATCGTGGCCGGCGTGGCCTACGAGACGGAGCGCGACACGCAGCTGCGCGCGCTCGATGCGGGCCGGCTCTTCGGCATCAACATGACCAAGCTCGCGGTGCGGCGCGGCAACTACCTGCGCAAGTACGTCTACGCCTTCATCGAATCGTTCGCACCCACGCTCACGCGCGTGGTCGTCGAAAAGGCTCTGGGCGATGAAGCGAAGGGATCGCACTACGAAATCTAGTGCGCGCGCAACGCCTTCGGCGCCCGCTGCAACAGGTTTTAGAAAGATGCGCGCTGCTTCACAAAGGGGGCGTACATTCGGGTTAATTCCTTGGCTTCCCGGAACGGATCAGCAATGGCATCGACCCCGCAGCAGCAACAGAAAACAAGGGCCGCCCTGAAGGCCGCCGACGCCGCCGAACGGCGCGAGCGGCTGAGGCGTGCGTTGCCCGCCACGGTGGAACTGCTGCAGAGCCGCCAGGCGGACCGCATCGACGACAGCGACATCGAGGCCTACGTGAGCCTGAACTGGCTCGAATGGCACGGCGGCGGCCTGCGGCTCACCATCACCGGGCGCAACGTCTGCGCCCAGTCGCTGCCCACGGTGGTGGCCTGAGAGTCCCGCGCCCGGCGGGTTACTGGCTGCCCACGATGATCTGCGCGATCACGCCGGTCGCAATGGCCGCGAGCACGTAGTCGCCGCCCACGCCCACCCACTGGTAGCCGCGCGGCGGCTGCTGCAGGCGGTAGGCGCGCCAGTCGTTCACCACGTAGTTGCGGCCGCGGTATTCGCTGGGCACGCGCCCGCCGCGGCGCCATTCCGCGTGCGGCTGCGGGTAGCCGCGGCGATCGAACTGGCGGCCGGGGCGATAGTCCTCGCGGCCATAGCGGTCGCCGCGGCGATCGTCGTGCCGGTCGAACTGGCGGTTCTGCTGTTCGTAGCGGCCGTTGCCGCGGTCGTCGTGGTCGCCGTCATGGCCGCGGCCTTGCGCGAAGGCGCTCCCCGCTGCCATGCACATCGCGAGCGCCGCAGCAGCGACGGCCATGCTCTTTGACTTGATGATCATCTGGAACTCCTTCGTGTTGATGACGAGTCCATTGTCAGCGGCGCTTGTGTCTGCCCCGCACGCATCAGGTCGCGGTCAGGTGAAATCAGGTAAGTGCAGGTATCCGGGCGGCGTGCTGTCCGACCCTGGCGACAATGGGCCTCCCAACCATCGCCGGCGTGGAGGCGCCATCATCAACATGCGTGACAAGATCATTGGCGCCATCGGCATCGTGTGGGGCGGCGGCATGCTCCTGAGGTGGCTCATGTCGGGCCCGCCGGCCGGCATCGGCGGCTATCAAGGCGGCCAGACCGCCGGGGCTCTGCTGGGCGCGGTCATGCTGGTTGCGGGCCTGTACCGCTTCTTCAAGCGTCCCGACTGAGGCGGCGCGCAGCATGAAGCGACGTCACCTCCTCCACCTGCTGGCCGGCGTGCCCGCAGCCGCCCTTGTGGCCGCCTGCGGCAAGCGCAAGCCCTCCACCGCCGCGTTGAAATCAGATGCCCGCGTGCTCGCGCTCGGCGACAGCCTGACTTTCGGCTACGGCGCGCCGCCCGAGGCCGCCTGGCCCGTGAAGCTGGGCGAGCTCACCGGTTGGCAGATCGAGAACGCGGGCCTCAACGGCGACACCTCGGCCGGCGCGCTGGAGCGCCTCGCGCCGCTGCTGGCTGCCGGCAGCTACGACGCGGTATTGATCGGCATTGGCGGCAATGACATGCTGCGCGGCGTGTCGCCAGCGGCCACGCGCGAGAACCTCGCGGCCCTTGTCAGCCAGGCGCGCGCGCACACGCCCTACGTGGCGCTGCTGGCCACGCCTTCGCCCGACGCGATGCGCGCGGCCGTCGGTTCGCTGAGCGATGCACTGTTCTACGAGGAGGTGGCGAAGTCGGGGCAGGCGCTGCTCGTGGCCAATGTGTATTCGAGCGTGCTGTCGGACGCATCGCTGCGCTCCGACCGCATCCATGCCAATGCCGAAGGCTATGCGCGCATTGCGCAGCAGCTCGCCGACCAGCTCAAGGCCGCCGGCTGGCGGTGACAGCGGGGCTCAGGCAGCCTGCAGCAGGTCGACGTAGGCACCCTGCACGAGCTGCTCGGACGCAATGCCCAGCTGCGCCATGAGCGCATGCGCTTCGGCCGTGCCAACCTCGGCGGGCTCGCCATCTTCCAGCACCACCTCGAGTTCGAGGAATTCGCCCAGGCCCTCCACGCGGTCGAGGTGCACGCGCGTGCGGCCCACGATGAAGAGCCTTCGCTGCTTGCGCACGCGGCCGGCCTGGCCCCAGGCGAGCGTGAGCGATTCGCGCAGCGCGTCGGGCGTGGTGGTGGGCGAGATCAGGTAGAACGATTCCTTCGGGCCGCTGCTGTTGGCGCGGCGATAGAAGATCAGTTCGGCGCGGTCGGGCGCGAAGGTGCGCAGCTTGAGGCGGTCGGCGTTGTTTTCGCAGCGGAAGAAAGTGTCGTCCTGCGCGATTTCGAGAGGGCCTGAATCGGCGAGCTTCGCGGCGATGAGTGCCACGCGTTCGACGCTGTCGATGCGGGCCTTGATCTCTATGTTTCTTGCCATTTTCTGGTGGTTCGTGTCTTGCTTTTTTTGAGCTCTTGTTCGGGGCGCGTGCACAGGCCACCGGGTACTCCCCTCCGCGAATGTCCCCCGGCCTGCGGCCTCCTCCTTGATTTCGCTGCGGGGAGCACCCGATGCCCTGTGCACGAG